>DAICZO010000161.1 GCA_027311125.1 Acidobacteriaceae bacterium | reverse complement strand
GAATGAGTTGCATCATAAGGTCAGGTCTCCTGCCGGGAGTGTAAGAACCCGTGCAGTTCCCTCATCGGCGGGGTAGGGCCGGAGGGGTTAGGTGTCTGGAAACAGTACAACGGTGCCACGGTGCGATGCCCTGCCCTTTTGAGTGTAAGCGATGGCGGATGACGCGAAGGTTGCAGGGGGATTGGGGGTGGTTTTCTGCACCCTGACCGGGGTGTGGAGAATCCAATGAGGTGTGATCTGCGCGATATAGGGCTTGAGTGTTAGAACAGGGATATGCCAAAGCCAATATTACTTGCGATTGACGATGACACGAGTGTGCTGGAAGCCGTGGTCCAGGACTTGCGTGCGCACTATGGGCAGCAGTACCGGATTGTACGTGCGGCCTCGGGTGGGGCTGCGCTGGATATCTGCGCGCAGTTGAAGGAGCGCAAGGAGACGGTTGCACTGTTTCTGTCGGACCAGCGGATGCCAGGGATGTCCGGGGTGGATTTTCTACAGCAGGCGCTGGGGATCTATCCGGATGCGAAGCGGGTGCTGCTGACGGCGTATGCGGATACGGAGGCTGCGATCCGTGCGATCAATGCGGCGAAGATCCACTACTACCTGAACAAGCCGTGGGACCCGCCGGAGGAGAAGCTGTATCCGGTGCTGGATGACCTACTGCAGGCGTGGAAGCAAGGGTACAAGGCTCCGTATGAAGGGATACGGGTGGTGGGGGTGCGGTGGTCTGCGATGGACCATGCGGTGCGGGATTTTCTGTCGCGTAACCGGATACCGTTCCAGTGGCTGAATCCGGAGCAGAGTACGGAGGCGGTGGAGCTGCTGCATGGGAAAGGGATTGACGACGCGCGGCTACCGGTGGTGCTGTTTGGGGATGGGACGGCGCTGGTGCAGCCTACGATGACGGAGCTGGCGAGCAAGGTCGGGCTACGGACGCAGGCGCAGGAAGAGATCTATGACGTGGTGATTGTCGGCGCGGGTCCGGCAGGACTGGCGGCGGGAGTGTATGGGGCGTCGGAGGGGTTGAAGACGCTGATTGTGGAGGCCTCGGCGCCGGGTGGGCAGGCGGGGTCGAGTTCGCGGATTGAGAACTACCTGGGCTTTCCGGATGGGCTGAGCGGTGAGGAGCTGGGCAAGCGCGCGTTTTTGCAGGCGAACCGGCTGGGAGCAGAGTTTCTGACACAGCGGGTGACAGATGTGCGGACAGAGAACCAGTACCACGTGGTGCAGATGGCGGATGGGCAAGAGGTGACGTGCCGGGTGTGCGTGATTGCGACGGGGGTGAGCTATTGCAAGCTGGAGATACCGGGTGCGGATCGGCTGGCGGGCGCGGGGGTTTACTACGGCGCGGCGCAGTCGGAGGCGCAGGCCTGCCGGAATGAGACGGTGTACCTGGTGGGTGGGGCCAACTCGGCGGGACAGGCGGCGATGCACTTTGCGCGACATGCGGCGCAGGTGCACATGCTGGTGCGGGGGGACTCGCTGGAGAAGAGCATGTCGAAGTACCTTATCGACCAGATTGCGGCGACACCGAATATTACGGTGGAGACGTGTACGGAGGTGATTGGGTTGTGCGGGGAGTCGAATCTGGAGCAGATTGTGCTGCGCACACCGCGAGGCGAGGAGACGCGTGCGACCAGTTCCCTGTTTATTTTTATTGGTGCTGCGCCGAAGACGGACTGGCTGCCGGCTGGGGTTTTGCGGGACAGCAAGGGATTTGTGCTGGCGGGCCATGACGTGAAGACGAAGGGCAACGGGGCGTGGACGCTGGACCGTGAGCCTTACCTGCTGGAGACAAGTGTGCCGGGAATTTTTGTGGCGGGGGATGTGCGGTACAACTCGGTGAAGCGGTGTGCTTCGGCGGTTGGCGAGGGATCGATTGCGATTCAGTTTGTACATCAGTATTTAGCGACACTGTGAAAGGGAGTTTGAGTTGAGATCACGATGAGCGAGCAAAGCCAGGTTGAACCGAAGGCAGGAGCGGGAATGATGAAGAGCGATCTGCTGCGACGACTGCACGAGGTCGAGGTTCTATCGTCGTTGAGCGACGAGGGATTGCGGTGTCTTGATCCGGCGGTGCCGCTGGAGCTGGGCGCGGGGGAGTACCTGGCTCGTCAGGGGGACATGGCGCAGTACTACTGGATTCTGCTGGAAGGGGAGTTGCGCATCTACCAGACGCTGGCGGAAGGCCAGGAGATAACGCTGAAGACGGTGCAGGGACCGATGGCGCTGGGAGAGCTGCCTTTGCTGGCGAATATGCCGAGTCCGGCGAATGTGGTGACGGCGTCGCGATGTGAGCTGCTGCGGGTGAAGGAAGACGACTTCTGGCAGTTGATGACGACGTGTCCTGATGTGCGGCGGGCGATTCTGGGCAACATGGCGATACGGCTGCAGGGCTTGCAGAATATGACGCTGCGGCAGGAGAAGATGGCTTCGCTAGGGACGCTGGCGGCGGGTCTGATGCATGAGTTGAACAATCCGGGAGCGGCGGCGCGACGGGCGGCGGCGCAGTTGAAGGACAACCTGCTGCGGCTGCACCAACTGTCGGCGAAGTTTGCGCGGACGCCGATGACGGAGGAGCAGAAGCATTGCATGTTTGCGCTGCAGGAACATGCGATGAGTACGACGAAGCCGTTGATGATGTGCTCGCTGGAGCAGAGCGATGCGGAGGAGGCGCTGGCGGAGTGGATGGAGGCAGCGGATGTGGAGGGTGCGTGGACACTGGCTCCGACGCTGGTGGCTACGGGGATCAATGCGGAGGAGCTGGAGTGTGCGCGGCATGAGTTCTCGGGGACGTTGCTGTCGGATGCGCTGGGGTGGCTGGGAGCGATGGTTTCGAGCATGCACCTGGTGGGGACGATTGAAGAGAGCATCGGCCGGGTGAGCGACCTGGTGCATGCGGTGAAGACGTATGCGTATGAGGGCAAAGGCCAGCGGCAGATGATTGATGTGAATGCGAGCATCCATGCGACGTTGGTAATACTGGCGCACAAGATGCGCGCGAAAGAGATTGTAGTAGAGAAAGAGTTTGGATCGGGACTGCCTGCACTGCGGACCGAGCATACGGGGCTGAACCAGATATGGACGAATCTGCTGGACAATGCGATTGACGCCGTAGCGCAGCATGGTCGAATCAAAGTGCGGACGTGGGCGGAGAGTGTGGCGGATGGCGCGGGCAGTAAGCGGCTGGAGCTGTGCGTGTCCGTGGGCGATGATGGTGGGGGGATTCCGCTGGAGTGCCAGGCGCATGTGTTCGATCCGTTCTTTACGACCAAGGAGGTTGG
>DAICZO010000155.1 GCA_027311125.1 Acidobacteriaceae bacterium | reverse complement strand
GGTAGAGGATGCGGCGGTTGAGGCGGCGATGCGAGCTTATTTTGCGGATACCCATAATGTGGCGGAGGGTGCTGGGGCGATTGGGCTGGCGGCGCTGCTGCAGGATCGGGAGCGCGGCGGCAGGGTGGTGGGGAAGGTGTTGTGCGGCGGGAATGTGGATAGCGATGTGTTTGCGCGGGTGCTGGCGGGTGGAGTGTAACGGTGAAGATCAATGGGATTCAGCATATTGGGCTGCCGGTGACGGATTTGGCGGTGTCGGAGGCGTTCTATGAGCGGCTGGGGTTTGCGAATGTGATGGCTGCGGGGTTTGAGTACAAGGGTGGCCGCGGAGCGGTGGCGATGATGCAGCGGGGGGAGATGGTTCTAGAGCTGTACCAGATGCCAGAGGCGGAGTTGCAGGAGATTCGCGGGCGGAGCAATGGGCGAATCGATCATGTGGCGTTTGATGTGGATGGTATTGAGGAGGCGTTTGCGGAGTTGAAGGGTGCGGGGTTTGCGGTGGTGGAGTCGGAGCCGGTGACGCTGGGGTTCTGGGAGCGGGGGTGTCGGTACTTCCATGTGCTGGGGCCGGATGGGGAGCGGTTGGAGTTCAACCAGATTTTGTAGGTAGGAGTGGGAGGTAGCGATGTACGCAGCGGTGTTTCAGTGTGGGGGATGTTTTGAGTGGGTGGAGACGACGGTGGACGAGTCGGGCGGGTCGCGACAGCAGTATGTGGAGGATTGCCAGGTATGCTGCCAACCGAATGTGTTGACGGTTCGGTGGGATGCTGAGGCGGCGGAATATACGATTTCGGCGGAGTTAGAGAGTTAAAGGGTGGATATGGGAGGGGTTGGAGCAGGTGTTGAACGGGGTCCATTCCGGGTTCGACTCGCTAACTGACGCGATGCTCCCATATAATCGGAGTCTACCCATGAAGGACTGGCGGGTGCGATTTTTAGAGTAGTGAGGGTGTGCGTATCTTTACCGTGAACCGAGAGAGCGAAAGCTCCCTGAAGAGTCAGACCAAGCCTGTGCGCCCGCGCCTCAGCCGCTCCCGCATCTCTATCGCCGTTGCCGCTGCAGTACTGGCGATGTCGGCGGTTTCCACGCTATTTGCTCAGACTGCTCCGGGGGGATTTGGTGCGACTGCAGCTGCGCCCTCGCAGACGTTGTGCCAGCCGCAGGTGATTGGCAACCGACGGATTCCAAAGGAGTCGGTGCTGGCGCGTTTGTTCAGCCACCAAGGCGATCTATATGACCCGATCGTGGTGGAGCGGGATTTCAACTCGCTTTGGAACACAGGTTATTTTGAAGATGTACGGATTGAGCGGGCGGATACGGACAAGTGTATTCAGCTGGTGATCTACGTGCATGAGAAGCCGACGATTCGCGAGATCAACTATAAGGGCGTGAATGCGGTTTCGCAGTCGGACATTCTGGAGCGTTTCAAGAAGGCAAAGGTAGGCCTGACGGTCGAGAGCCAGTACGATCCGACCAAGATCAAGCGGGCTGAGGTGGTGTTGCGGGAGTTGCTGGCGGAGCATGGCCACCAGTTTGCAACGATCAAGACGGAGATCAAGACGATTCCACCGGCGGCGGTGACGCTGACCTTCATCGTGAAGGAAGGCCCGACGGTCAAGGTGGGCAAGATTGCGTTTGAAGGCAACAATAATGTGAATGACCGCACGCTGCGGTATGCGATGAAGAACCTGCGGCCCATCGGGATTCCTCACTCGATTATTTTTGAGAATCTGCTGGCGCGTACGTTTGACGCGAGCAAGCTGGACGAAGACACGGAGCGGGTACGGCAGGCGTACCGCGATCGCGGCTACTTCAAGGCGCTGACGAGCGAGCCGATTACGCACACGCGCGATGCGGGCGGGATCAACATCTTCACGCTGAGCCCATCGAAGGGCAAGCGGATCGACATCCTGATGCCGGTGGAAGAGGGCAGCCGCTACCGTTTGGGCGGGATTACGTTCTCGGGCAACAAGGCGGTGACGAATACGAAGGTTCTGCGGGCGCAGTTTGCGCAGAAGGACGGCGAGTACTTCAACGCGACGCTGTTCGGCAAGGGACTGGAGCAGTTGCGGAAGGCTTATGGCCAGTTGGGCTTTATCAACTTTGTCGGGACGCCGGTACCGCGGATCGACGAAGCGAAGAAGCTGGTGTATCTGGATATTGAAGTAGACGAAGGCAAGAAGTTCTACGTTTCGCGGATCGAGTTCACGGGCAATACGATTACGCGCGACAAGGTGATTCGGCGTGAGTTGTTGCTGGAAGAAGGTCAGCAGTACAACAGTCAGGCGTGGGAGTTGTCGATTCTGCGGCTGAACCAGTTGAACTACTTTGAGACGCTGAAGGCAGACCAGGACTCGGAGAGCCGTCTGAATGCGGATGCGGGCACGGTGGATCTGCTGCTGAAGCTGAAGGAAAAGGGCAAGAATTCGATTGGCTTGAATGGCGGTATCAGCGGATTGTCGGGAACGTTTGTCGGGTTGAACTACGAGACGAACAACTTCCTGGGTCTGGGTGAGACGCTGTCGGTGCAGGCGAACGTGGGCGATCTTTCGCGGAACCTGAGCTTTGGGTTTACGGAGCCGTATCTGCGGAACAAGCCGATCTCGCTGGGCGTGCAGGTGTTTACGCAGAAGTATGACTACAACCCTGCGAAGTCGTATGCGATTGCGGGCAACCAGAGCCAGAACCTGACGAACGCGCAGCAGTCGTTGCTGACGAACTACAACACGGCGACGACGGGTTTGACGTTGTCGATCAGTGAGCCGTTGAAGCACTTCTTCGCGACGAAGGGTGTGGCGCGTATTGGTATGGCGTACTCGCTGTCGCGGTCTTCGGTGACAACGTTCAACGACAATACGAGGAACGTGTTCCAGTCGCTGGCATTCCGTTCGGGAGTTGCCGGGCAGAACCAGTTGAACGGGATTGTGACGTCGGTGTTTACGCCGAGCTTTACGTTGTCGAGTCTGGACCGTGCGGTTGGGCCGCATGGCGGTAAGGACTTCAACGCGGCGATCCAGATTGCGGGCGGCGGCGGAAATGTGAAGTACTACTCGCCGCAGTTGAGCTACCGGCAGTTTTTCCCGATGAAGGGATTGCGGATCAACCGCGAGGGACACAACGTCCTGGGATACCGTATCCAGTTGGCGCATATCTCGGGCTTTGGCGGAGAGGTTGCACCGCCGACGAACCGTATCTATGGCGGCGGCGAATCGGACTTGCGCGGATTTGATGTGCGGTCGGCGTCTCCTTATACGTTTATTCCGAACAAGCTGCTGTTCAACCTGACGAACCCGGACGGGACGACGGTACCGCGTGATCCGACGAACCCGACGCTGGGCTCGGTACAGATTCCGCTGCCGATCTATCGGTTGGTGACGATCGGTGGCGATTCGAGTTTGACGTCGAACGTGGAGTACCGGATTCCGATTGTGAACCAGGTGACGTTTGCGCTGTTCACGGACTTTGGGATGACGTTCAACGCGCAGCCTGGACAGTTGCAGCAGAGTCCTGCGGGGCAGTCGCTGATTGAGAGCCCGGCGTATGGTTGCCCGACGCTGGTGAACGGCGCTTGCTTTGGCGGACAGAAGGTAAACTTCCCGTTCCTGCTGAAGACGGTTCCGGGAACGAACTTTGTGCCGCGTATGTCGAATGGTGCCGAGATCCAGGTGATTCTGCCGATCGTGAATGCGCCGTTCCGGCTGTACTACGCGTATAACCCGCTGCGGCTGTACAAGAGCATTCCGCAGGCACTGGCAGTGCCGAATTGCACCCCGGGTACGGCTTCGACGTGCTTCCGAGACTTCTTCCCGAACTCCGGTGCGGGTAACTACAGCTACTCGGAAGCGGTACAGTTCTATGGTGCGAACTACGTGTTGCGTGAGCCGAGAAAGACGTTCCGGTTGACGGTGAGCACGACGTTCTAACGGTAGTGCGATGTTGGTTGTGAGATACGGACCTGCCTGAGGCGGGTCCGTTTTGTTTTTGTTGGTGGGTGGTGGGGTGGAGATGGATGGAGGGTGCTGCTTGCGGTCGGGCCTTGCCTTCATGCTACGTCAGGCGCGATGGTGTGGCGGGCGCTATGTTTGTGTGGAGGCGATGGCGGTGCGATCGCGACGGTACTGCGGTGACGAGGGGGCGTTCGGGTTTTGGTGGGGTGGCGGGTTAGTAGCTGCGTTGATACATGCGGGAGATGCGGTCGTGCCAGCCTAAGCCTTCGCCGTCGATCCAGGC
>DAICZO010000153.1 GCA_027311125.1 Acidobacteriaceae bacterium | reverse complement strand
CGTAGATTTTGCCCATCCATTCGGCGTCGCGCTTGGCCAGGTAATCGTTCACCGTCACCACATGCACGCCACGTCCCGCCAGCGCATTCAGATAGCAAGGCAGCGTCGCCACCAGCGTCTTGCCTTCGCCCGTCTTCATCTCGGCAATCTTGCCCGAGTGCAGCACAATACCGCCAATCAACTGCACGTCGAAGTGGCGCATATTCACCGTGCGCTTGCCCGCCTCGCGCACCACCGCAAACGCCTCCGGCAGTATCGCGTCCAGCGCAGCCTGCTCCGCCGCATAACGCTCGTCGGCATCCTCAATCCCGGCAATCGCAGCAGCGATCCGCTCACGGAACTCCACCGTCTTGCCACGCAACCCATCGTCCGAGAGCGCCTGTATCGACGCTTCCAGCGAGTTGATCTGTGCCACAAGCGGCATAATGCGCTTCACCGCGCGTTCGTTACTCGTTCCAAAGACTTTAGCAATAACTGTATTGAGCAAACTGGTGTCCTTCGGGCGCACTTGCCCCAAGTATCAGTGTAAATGGTCTGCAGCGTCACCGGGGCAAACAGTGGTCACTTAGGCGGTTAGCCATCACAGACCTGGCCACGCCCCACCACTCCGCGGAACCTCTCCCGCCGCCTATCCCGCCGTCACAATCTCCGAAAAATCCGCAATCCCGGAGAAATCCCCCAGTACCTCACGCAGCAAAGCCAGTCGGTTCGACCGCACCGCCGCATCCGGATCCATCACCATCACCGCATCGAAAAACGCATCCACCTGCGGACGCAGCGTCGCAATCACCTCCAGTGCAGCGTGATAGTTCGTCTCCGAACGCAACACCGCCACCTCCGAAGCCAACTCCGACGACCGCTCCCACAAAGCCTTCTCCGCCGCATCCGTCATCAACGACGCATTCACAAACTCCGCCGCGACCAACCCCTTCTCCGCAGCCTGCGCCAGAATATTCTTCATCCGTTTGAACGCTGCTGAAACCGCGGCAAAGTCGCCACCGCCCCGCACCACCGTCACCGCAAACGCCCGCGCCACCGCATCTCGAACATCCTCAGCCCCGGCCGCCAGCACCGCCTTCACCACGTCGTACGCCTGCCCCTGCGCCTCACGCAGATAGAACTCCAACCGCTCCGCCAGAAACCCGCGCACCTTCGCCGCCAACGCTTCGTTCTGCCCACAAGCAACCGTAGCCACCTCGCGCAAACTTAGCGGCAACGCCACCGTCGTCTCCGCCAGGATCTTCACAATCCCATTCGCCGCACGTCGCAGTGCAAACGGATCCTTCGACCCCGTCGGCTCCAACCCCAGCCCAAACATCCCGGCAATCGTATCCGCCTTGTCCGCCAGCGCCAGCACCGCACCCTCCACCGTCCGCTGCACTGCGTCCTCCATCGACTCCGGCAGATACTGGTCATAGATCGCATCCGCCGTCGCCTGGCTATAGCCCTGCGCCCGCGCATACAACCCACCCACAATCCCCTGCAACTCCGTAAACTCCTTCACCAACTCACTCGTCAGGTCCGTCTTCGCCAGCACCACCGCCTCACCCAGCGCCGTCGGATTCAACGCAATCTCGCGCTCCAGCAACAGCCCAGCCAACCCCGAAGCCACCTTCCCCACCCGCTCACTCTTCGCCGCATAGCTCCCCAGTTCCTTCTGGAAAGTCACATTCTTCAGCAACTCCACCCGCTCCTTCAGCGGAGTGCGTTGGTCAAACTCCCAGAAGAACCGCGCATCGTTGAACCGTGCCCGCAGCACCCGCGCATTCCCATGCCGAATCACCGCCAGCCCCGCCTCATCCGCCTGCATATTCAGCACCGCCAGAAAATAAGGTGCCAGCTTTCCGCTCTTGTCCTCCACCGCAAAGTAGCTCTGATGGTCACGCATCACCGTCACCAGAACCTCCTCCGGCAACTCCAGATACGCCGCCTCAAACTCTCCCAGCACCACCGACCGGTCCGAAGCCCACTCCGTCAAATGCGTCAGCTTGTCCACCAGCGCATGATCCTCCCGCCAGCGCAATCCATCTACCGTCCGTGTCACATGGTCCAGAGCCTTGCGAATCCTGTGCCGCCGCACCTCCACATCCGCAATCACAAACGCCTGCTCCAGCGCCGTCGCATACGCCTCCGGCCTGTCCACCACAATCTCCTGCGCACCAAACAACACCCGATGCCCATACGTAACATTCCCCGCTACATATCCAGCAAACTCCACCGGAACCACGTCCCCACCCAGCAGCGCCACCATCCACCGCACCGGCCGTACAAACCGCTCCGGCTTCCCTGCCCGCCAGTACATAGTCTTCGCCCAGTAAATCCCAGCCAGTTCCTTCGGCAACTCCGCAGCAATCACCTCCGCGGCGCCTCGCCCAGCCTTCACCACCACCGCCGCCAGGTACTCCCCCTTCGGCGTCGTCACGGTCGACAACTGCTCCACCGCCACACCCGCCTTCTTCGCAAACGCTACCGCCGCCGGTGTCGCCACCCCATCCTTGTACGCAATCTTCACCGCCGGCCCCAGCAACTCCTCCGACACATCCTCCTGTCGCGCCGCCACGCCCTCCACCACCACCGCCAGCCGGCGCGGAGTCGAGTAACTCCGACTCACCACCCCGCTACCCACCAGGCGCTCACGCTCCAGCATCCCCACCACCCGCTTCTGCAACTCCGCCTGTGCCCCCGCAATCATCCGCGCAGGAATCTCTTCCACCCCAATCTCAAATAAAAAATCAGCCATGTTCTCGCTCAATCTCCGCCGCATCGGCGGCCTTAAAACCCCAACTCAATCTCACTGGTGAAAGTGACCACGATTGCCACACAAAAACTCACATCATGTCCACGATTTTCATCCACCAACCGCCACGCCCTGCGCCGCATAAATCTTCGCCACGCCAACCACCAGCGTCCGAATCCGGGCCATAACTCCCACCCGCTCCGTCACCGAGATCGCACCGCGAGCATCCAGCAAATTGAACATATGAGAGCACTTAAGCGCCAACTCATACGCCCCTAGCACCGGAAAACGCTTCAAAGCCAGCGCATCCATCGCCTCAAATCCCTTCGCCTTCTCCAGCAACGCCAGACACTCCGCCTCATACAGGTTCAAATGCTCCCAAAGCTTCGAAACATCCGCATAATCAAACCCATACGCCGAATACTGCTCCTCCTCGGCCAGCCGAATCTCCCCGTAAGTCACCTGTTTTCCTGTATCTGGCTCCACCGCCCACACAATGTCATAGATCGAATCCACATCCTGCAAAAATCCCGCAATCCGCTCCAACCCATACGTAATCTCCCCACAAATCGGATCCAGATCCATCCCCCCACACTGCTGAAAATAAGTAAACTGCGTAATCTCCAGCCCATCCAGCATCACCTGCCAACCAACGCCCCAAGCGCCGCCCACAGGCCACTCCCAGTTGTCCTCTTCAAACTTGATGTCATGTTCGTTCAGGTCGATCCCGATCGCCTCCAGGCTCTCCAGATACATCTCCTGAATCCGCACCGGTGGCGGCTTCAGAATCACCTGCATCTGCGTATGCCGAAACAGACGATTAGGATTCTCGCCATAGCGTCCATCCGCTGGCCGCCGCGAAGGCTGCGCATACGCAATCCGCACCGGCTTGGGGCCTAGCACGCGCAGAAACGTGTCCGGAGACATCGTCCCTGCCCCAACCTCAACGTCGTAAGGCTGTTGCAAAACACAACCCCGGTCCGCCCAGAAACGCTGCAACCTGAACAAAAGCTCCTGAAACGTCAGCGCCTTCTTCTTCTCCGCAATCGCCTGCATCCGCTCGTATCCTTCATAAAACAGTGAATCTTTCGATTGTAATAGCACCGCTGCAGGCCCAGCACAGCAGCCTCTGATCTAGTCCACCAGAAAATCAATGCGAAGGCTTCCGAATTGCAGTATCGGTCGACATCGGCTTCCCAAAATCCGGCGTCCCATCCGCATTCCATCCAAATCGCTGTATCCGCGGCGACCGCTTCCCTCCACACCCCTGATTCGAGCCAGCATTCGCATGATAGATAATCCAGTCTTCCTTACCATCCAGTGACCGGAAGAACCCATTGTGACCCGGCCCGAATACACCCGCTTCACGATCCTGCTTGAAGAAAGGATGATCGAACTTTTTCCACGAAGCCGCATCCAGCAGGTCAGCGCCAGACTTCGTCTCCAACACCCCCAACTCGTAGTAATCCGTCCAGCAGGCCGAACCCGAATACACCAGAAAGATATCCTCGCCGTGCTGCAGTATCTCCGGCCCTTCATTGACATTCACGTGCGGTATCTCCGGCCGATTCAGCAGGTCCCCTACCCGTTCCCACGGATAATCCGAATGGGACAGCATCACCCGCTTCGAATCTACCGTCAACGGATTCTTCAAGTGGGCAATGTAGATGCGCTGCTCCCCGTCGCTGTCCCCCTCCCAGCCAGACCACACCAGGTACTTCTGCCCCTTGTCCTCGAACACCGAGGCATCAATGGCCCACTTGTCCGCCGCATCCGCCACCTTGCCTTTGAATATCCACTCCCCCGCCAGCGGATCGGCCGCAGCATTCTCCACCACATAGATGCGATGCGATTCATTCCTGCCCGCATCCGCCGCGAAGTAGATGTACCACTTGCCATCCATCCAGTGCAGTTCAGGGGCCCATATCTCATGTAAGTAAGGCCCCTCGGCAGGCGGTGTCCAGACCACCCGCTTCTCGGCGTGTGCCAAATCCGTAATGTCACGCGTCTTCCATACCGTCAGGTTGTTACCTGTCGTATTCATGTAGTAGTAGAAGCCATCATGTGTCACCACCCAAGGATCAGGACCCGTCGTCAACAGCGGATTGTGAAAGATATCGACACTCGACCCCATACTCTGGGCTGCCAGCGTCCCCACCGGTGAAGAACCAAACATCATCGCCAGCACAATCAAACCGCAACTCATCTTCATGGAAACTCCTGACCGCAACGATCTTCGCCGCACGCAATCTAGTTGGGTGCAACCAGTATCTTTCGCGTACCAAACTCAGGTGCTGTCGATGGGTCGACTGGAACCGTCGAAGGATCGGCCAGCACGTTCGCGTCTTGAATTGGCACCGAAATCCCTGCTGGCCGAATCATGTCATGACTCTTCGCTATACGTACCTGCAAGCTGTGCTCCCCAGGCGAACCACGGGCTGGCCGCGGAAACTCCACAATGTATCGCTCCCGGACGATCTCCGTAAAGCGCTTCAACTGCATATCCAAATCGACCGGAACCGCCAGAAGCACTACCCCACCAGTCAGCTGACACATCGCATTGAAAGCGTTCTCAGCGCCAGAACTCCACCGCAGCGAACCCGCAGCCGTCTGCGGAACATACGTCACACCAAAGATCGCCACCCCCATTGACTGTGCAAACACTCTCAGGTCGTTCCAACTCGTCTTACTGCCCCCATCCACCCCACTCGACATAGTCAGAATCACACGCCGTCCGGGTTGATCGCTCAACTGCCGCGTCATATACGTCAAGGCATCCCACAGATGTATCTTGGATTCGCAATCAGGCGAACGTGTCTTATCCGCATGCCGGTCTTTTGTACCCGAGCTAACCTGCCGCGCCGTCCACGACTGCAAAACCGCCGTCACTCCAAGCTGCAAAGAAAGCGGCCCAACCGGCGCATTCTGCTCAGAACGCACCATCTCACAATCCAATCCATACACCGAGACCCGATCATTCGGATGCAAGTATCCCGGAGCCAAGCCCGACAAAACCTTTGCCGCCATCGGCATCAACTCAGACTCGTCCCCATGTACATCCAGTAAAATCGCTAGCGAAATCGGATCGTTTCCTTCCAAACGTACATGCGACGCCGGAAACCACGGGCCGGAATCCAGACTCACAGAAAACCGCTCCCGAGCAATTGGCTTCACCTGCTCCCGCTTCTTGCTCAACACCAGCACCGGTATCTGTATCAGGTCCGCATACACATGCAACGTCGGAACGCCCGCATCCTGCGCTAACGCTACGGTTCCGCGGAACAGCAGTCCAGTCAGAAACGACCCCAATGCGATCAGCATCATCGCTCGGCCCAGCCCGCCATTTCCGCGTCCACATCTCATCTCGGAATTATCCCAGAACCAACTCAGGCCTGCGTATGCAATCTATCCCCAACAGCATCAAACATCTGTAAGATATTGTCATGTCGCTTCGCCGTTCTCTGCTCGCTCTCATCCCCGCTCTCGCCCTCACCACCAGCATTTGCCTCCACGCACAAAACAACCCCAAGCCAGAGACCATTGCGAATCCTCGGGCCGAGATCTACGCCGGCTACTCGTTCTTTACGGGCTCGCTCAATCACTCCTCGCAGCCCCCGGTCAGCAATACCG
>DAICZO010000151.1 GCA_027311125.1 Acidobacteriaceae bacterium | reverse complement strand
TTGCGGGGGGGGGACGGGGCGGACGGGATTTGACCTGCGGGTTGTAGCTCCGTAGCCTAGAGAGTGTGCTGATAACCCCGATCCAACTCGTTGATGAACCGCTGCAGTTTGAGGAGACGATAGCTCCGGGCGTAGTGGAGTATCCGCATGACCTGCGGCAGACCGGGCCGATGCCTGTGAAAGGGCAGGCTGAGTTGATTGTGGAGCACCGCGGCGCGCATGACCATGTGGACGATATACGTCTGCGTGCGGAGTATGCGGGGCCTTTTGAGGTGCTGTGTGCGCGGTGTGTTGAGCCGGTGGCGTTGCCGTTGCAGGGGGAGTTTGACCTGATTTTTCGTCCGGAGAGTGCGGATGCGGAGTCTGGCGAGCGAGCGATTACCCCGGACGAGACGGAAATCGGGTATTATGGAGAGAGCGGGCTATTGCTTGAGGATGTGGTGCGTGAGCAGGTGTTACTTTCCCTGCCCAGTCGTACTCTCTGCAAGCCGGACTGCAAAGGGCTGTGCCCGCGCTGTGGCCAGAATCTGAATGTAGCAAAGTGCAACTGCGATGAGGCTCCTGCCGATCCGCGGTGGAATGCTTTGGCGGGTTTGGCTGACAAGCTGGTGCAATAGCTGCGAGTAGTTTTTAGATGAATTTGAGTTTTTGTTTGCTGTTCGGAGGAGGCGCATTGCGCCACGGATGGCAGGCTGATTGAAAGGGATACTGCAATGCCTAATCCAAAACGGCGCCATTCCAAACAGCGGACTGCGAAGCGCCGCAGCCACGATTTTCTGACCCCGACCGGCCTCTCTGAGTGCCCGAACTGCCACGAGCGCAAGCTGCCGCATCGTGCGTGCCGCAAGTGCGGAACGTACAAGGGCCGCGAAGTACTTGTGACCAAAGAAGCGACTGCTTAGTTTTACTCACCTGAACCGTGTGATTGCAGGATGCGAGGATCTCCGAGGCTGATGCCGATAGACATCGTTGTCGACGGGATGGGTTCAGACAAGGCCCCCGAACCAGAGGTTCGCGGGGCCATCCTTGCGTGCAAGCAACTGGATGTGCGGGTCCACCTGGTGGGGCCTGATGACATACTGCGTCCGATGCTGCGCAAAGCGCTGGCGGGGGCGCACCTGCCGGTGTTTGTGGTGCCTGCGAGCGAGTGGATCACGATGGACGACAAGGCCGCGCAAGCCGTGCGGACCAAGCGTGACTCCTCCATGCGGGTAGGCCTGAAGATGGTGCGCGAGGGTCGCGCGGCGGGATTCTTTACCGCTGGCAACACCGGTGCGGCCATGGCTACGGCGAAGATGGTGCTGGGGATGCTGTCAGGGGTGGAGCGTCCGGCGCTGGCGACGATACTGCCGACGATCAGTGGCTCCCCTTCCCTGCTGCTGGATGTGGGTGCGAATGTGGACTCTGACCCGGACAACCTGGTGCAGTTTGCGGTGATGGGAAAGCGGTATGCGGAGAGCGTACTGAAGATCGACAATCCTCGGGTGGGACTGTTGTCGATTGGGGAAGAAGACTCCAAGGGCAATGCGCTGACGCGGGATACGCTACCGCTGCTGCGGGCGCTGGCGGGGATCAACTTTATTGGCAATGTGGAAGGCCGGGACCTGTACAACGGACGCACGGATGTGACGGTGTGCGACGGATTTGTCGGGAATGTGGCGCTGAAGACCTCTGAGGGCGTGGTGAAGCTGATGAGTTCGTTGCTGCGGGAGTCGCTGAAGTCTACAGTGACGTCGCAGGTGGGCGCACTGCTGTCGCGGAAGGCGTTCAATGAGTTCAAGAAGCGACTGGACTACTCCGAGTATGGTGGCGCGCCGCTGCTGGGTGTGCGGGGCGTATGCATTGTGGGGCATGGTTCTTCCAACGAGAAGGCTGTGATGAACGGGATCCGGGTGGCGGCGGAGTTTGCGCAGGCGGAAGTGAACGCCGGGATTGAAGCGGCTTTGCGAAGCTAGGCTGGGTGGTGTGGGTGTGGGGCTATCCGCGATAACACAGAGGCGTTAGCCGGTGTATTGCTGTTCTGAATCCTGAATGTGATCCTGAGCCGGGCCGGGTGCTGGAGCCTGGTCCTGAGCCTGATTGCGGGCGGAGAGTTGGAAGACCTGGTATTTATTTTTCCCCTGAAGTTTGGCCTGGCACATGGCGAGATCGGCCTGGTGGAGGAGTTCTTCAATGGTGAGAGCGGAGTCGGGATAGATGGCGACGCCGATGGTGCAACTGGTCTGGATGGATTTGTCGTCGACGAGGATGAGTGGCTGGAGGACGGCGACGATGGTGGCCGCGGTGCGGCGGATATCGGAGACGAAGGCGATATCGGGGAGGACGATGATGAACTCGTCTCCACCGAGGCGGAGGACGGAGTCGGTGCCGCGAACGGCGTTGCGGAGGCGCTGGGCGGTCTGGATGAGGACCTGATCGCCGACGATGGGGCTGTAGGTGTCGTTGATGACGCGGAAGGCGTCGAGGTTGACGAGCAGGACGGCGACCTTGGTGGAGTAGCGAGTGGCGCGGGCGATGGCTAGCTGGATGCGATCGTAGACGAGGGTGCGGCTGGGGAGGCCGGGGAGGGCGGCGCGGTGGCTGGCGGAGTCGACGTGGCGAAGGTGGTCGGGACTGACGGGCGGGTTGGGTTCTGGCGGCGCAGTGACGGTATCGAGCTGAACGATTTCGCTGGCGGTGATGGCGAGGCCGTCGTCGAGTTTCGCGACGTGGTGGCGCATCCAGGGGCCGTCGAGATCTTCGGGGTGGAGGGGAAACTCGTCGGTGAGGGACTGGCCGGTGCGTACGACCTGCCGATAGTCTTCGAGCAGGCGGCCGGTGGACTTGAGCGGAAGGATGTGGGTGAGGCGCTCGCCGAGGACCTGGTGGCGGGGCTTGAGCAGAAGCTTTTCGGCGTTGTGATTGAGATAGGTGAAGACGAAGTCTTCGATGGGGCCGGAGGGGTCGCCGGGCGGGCGTAGGGCTTCGAGGATGAAGAAGGCGTCGAGGGTGCTGTCCGCAGCGGCGAAGAAGCGAATCTGGCTGCGGCGGTTGGCCTCGGAGGC
>DAICZO010000149.1 GCA_027311125.1 Acidobacteriaceae bacterium | reverse complement strand
CGTAGCGCCTGCCGCTCTTATTCCTGGTTGCGCAGGTGTCCGTGGTTTGCTGGCGCGGTAGCCAACCACGGCTCTTCGGCAGGTCCTGTGGCGGCGAGACGCAGACGCAGATTGTCGGCGATCAGCTTGCCGTGGAACCTGCCATTCTCGATGAAGATTTCATTGGTGCGCTCGCCCGCGACGATCACTCCCGCCAGATAGATGCCAGCGATGTTGCTCTCCAGCGTGGAAGGATCGCAGGTTGGCACACGATCGTTCTGCTCGTCCAGGGTCACGCCCAGCGACTCGATAAACGTGAAGTCGGGGTGATAACCGGTCAGCGCAAAGACGAAGTGATTGGACAGGACGACCTCGCCCTGTGGAGTGTCCAGCGTGACCGTGTCCTCGGCGATATTTGTAACCGTACTGGTAAAGTATCCCTTGATCTCGCCATTCTTCAGGCGGTTGTTGATGTCCGGCAGGATCCAGTACTTGACGTGCCGGTGCATCTCCGCGCCACGGTGCACCAGGGTGACACGTGCTCCGTGCCGCCACAGCTCCAGCGCCGCAATCGCCGCCGAGTTCTTGCCGCCAATCACCAGCACGTCCAGCCCATAGTAGGGATGAGGCTCGTGGTAGTAGTGCTTGACCTTGGGCAGATCTTCGCCGGGAATACCCAGGTAGTTGGGCAGATCGTAGTATCCGGTGGCGACCACTAGTTTGCGTGCCCGGCGCTGAGCGCTGCGGCCAAACTGATCGGTGGTGTGTACCGTAAAGTCGCCATCGTTGCCTGTCACGCGGTCGACCGTCTCGTACTGGCAGACGTTCAGTTGGTAGTGCTCGGTCACCTTGCGGTAGTACTCCAGCGCTTCGTTGCGGGTGGGCTTCTGGTTGGGGCTGGAAAAGGGCATGCCGCCAATCTCCAGCAACTCCGGCGTGGTGAAGAAGGTCATGTGGGCCGGGTAGTGAAACAGCGAGTTGCACAGGCAACCCTTATCGACCAGCAGGGAAGTGAAGCCCGCGCGCTGGGCTTCGATGGCGCAGGCAAGGCCGGTGGGTCCCGCGCCAATCACCAGCAGATCTACGATGTCAGAAGGCTCGCCAAGACTCATCCCTTCATTCTACTGGAGCCACAACGTGCAAACGCCCAGCCGAGGCTGAGCGTCTGCATCGACAACGATGTGGATTTGATGCGATCAAGCCCTCAGCTTGGCTGCCGAGGATCACCAGCTTAGGTGTCGAGGATCACCAGCTTGTGTGCAATCGCGAACAGGGCCAGCTCCAGGCGGGTCGATACGCCGGTCTTGTCGAAGACATTCGACAGGTGACGCTTCACGGTCTCTTCGCTGATGGTGAACTGCTTGGCAATGTCCTTGTTGCTGCAGCCTTCAACAATGCAGGTCACGACTTCGAGTTCGCGTGGAGTCAGCCCGTAGGTCTTGCGCTCGGGCACGGCAGCGGCCTTCTCCATCAGCTCGCGCAGCGCACGCAGCAGGTTGACGACGCGCTCTCCGCCGATCCAATAGTCGCCCGAAAGCACGGCACGCAACGCGCTGGAGAGATCGCCAGCGACCGAATCCTTGAGGATGATGCCGCGTGCACCAATCTGCAGCGCTTCGATAATCTGTTGGGTGGAGATCGTTCCCGTCAGCAGAATGATCTTGACCCGCGGGGAGCGGCTCATGATGGCGCGCATCGCCTCCAGCCCTGGCAGGCGCGGCATCTGCAGGTCCAGCAGCAGAATGTCCGGCTCCAGCTCCAGCGTCTGGGTAATGGCGACGTCGCCGTCCTCGGCCTCGCCCACCACTTCGATGCCAGGCTCGTTCATCAACATGTTCTTGACGCCAAAGCGGACTACCGGATGATCGTCCGCCACTACAATTCGAATCGGAGCTACGGCCATGTTTGCGTCACTGGACTTTCTTGCGGCTGGATTCATCGGTTACTTCTCCTGACAAGTGCGGGAGCTGCGCAGCTAGTTGACGTCGTCTGCACGTGCGACCAGAATACGCCGCAGTCGCTCGCAAGCCACCAACATTTCATCGAGAGAAGCTACATGATTAGCACCTGTGTCTTCTACTTCCATCCTGGCTGCAAGGCTTTGCAACTCCAGTGCACCAATCATCCCGCAACCACCTTTGATTGCGTGGGCCTCCCGCTTGTACTCCGCCGCGTCGCTTCGGTCTGCCGCCAGCCGCATCGCCGCCAGCCGCTTCTCCACATCCTGCAGGGCCATCGCGTAGAGCTGATGTACCTGTTGCCGTGGCATCATCGCATTCATTTGCCGGTAGGTTGCGTCCTCCAGACTGGGTCGCGCGCTGGGGTCCGCAGCCACTGCGGCCGTCGGGGGAGCCGCATGCACGCTGGCGTCCAGCACGGCAGCTAAGTCCTGCATGGTGAAGGGCTTCATCAGGAAGCCGTCGAACGCCTGTACGACATCTTGCTCGGGGCGGCTGCCGCTCATCCCCAGCAACACCATGCCGTCGCCGCAGCGGCTGCGCAGACAACTCGCCAGCTCTGCGCCGGAGAGCCCCGGCATCTGAATGTCCGTCAGGATCACCGTGGGCAGGCGGCCCGTGCGCTTCTCCATCTCGGCCAGCGCCGCCTCCCCCGCATCCACGGCAATCACCTCGTAGCCTTCCGCGGTAAGCAGCAGTTCCAGCACCTCGCGGCTTAGCTCGTCGTCATCCACCAGTAATAATTCGATTGGCTTGGCGTGTGTAGTCATCTGGCCAAAAGACTATCATCGCCAGCCGATACGCCGAGCGCGTCGAAGGGTTACAGTAGTTGCCATGGGTTCAGACGGGCATCCGCAGCCGACCACCAGCGACCTGCAACTCGCAGCCGAAGTAGCCGCGCTGCGGGCACGGGTGGAGTCATTGGAGCAACAACTTAGCCATCTGCACCCTACAGAGCCAGCGGCGATCCACGTGGCTGTCCCGACGGCGAGCGGCAACGCCGCCCCGCCCCCTCCACCGCCTCCACGCACCAGCACTCGTGCGGAAGTTTTTACGCCGCTGCCCTCGCAGGCGTCGCTGGAAGACCGGCTTGGTTCGCAGATCTTCAGCCGTGTGGGCATCGTCGCGCTGTTGATCGGTGCCACCTGGTTTCTCAAGCTGGCAATCGACAACCAGTGGATCGGCCCGGTGGGACGCGTGCTGGCTGGTTTACTGGCCGGGGCCGGGCTCATCCTGTGGTCGGAGCGGTTCCGCCGCACCGGCTTCGCTGCCTTCTCCTACTCGCTCAAAGCCATCGGCACCGGCGTGCTTTACCTCACGCTGTGGGCCGCCTTCCAGCTCTACCACCTGCTGCCGGCCAATGCCGCATTGGCAGTAATGATCCTGGTGACTGCGTGGAACGCCTACATGGCCTGGGTGCAGGACGCCGAGGTGCTGGCGGCCTATGCGCTCATCGGCGCACTGGCAACGCCGCTGCTGCTCTCTACCGGCGGCAACCACGAGACCTTCCTCTTCACCTACCTGCTGGCAATCGTTGTTGCCACCGTCGCGCTCGTCCGCCTCAAGCCCTGGCCGCGCCTGCTGCTGGCCGCATTCCCCGCCACCGTGGCCTACTTCATTGGCTGGTATTGGCAGTTCTTCGCCGCCGAGATGCTCGGCGTCACGGCGCTGTTCATCGCAGCGTTCTATCTGGCATATGCGACCGTTCCACTGGGCTACGTTCGCACTGTAGGCACGCGCGCAGCGTGGTGTCGCCCGCAGGCTTCGCTCATCACCGAGATCTTTCTGCCCTTGGCCAACGCGGCGTTCGGCTCACTGGCCTTCTACTCCGTGCTGCAGGACTCCAACCGTCACGCCGATCTGCCCTGGCTGATGGTGCTGTTCGCGGCCTTCTACCTGGTCTGGATGCGGCTGCCGCAGGCGCGCGTGGCCGTGGCCGTGCATCTCTCGCTGGCCATCGTCTTCCTCACCATCGCGATTCCGCTCAAGGCCAGCGGCCACTGGATCACCATCTCCTGGCTGGCCGAAGGCACCGTGCTGTTGTGGCTGGCGGCGCGTTTGCCCACTGCCAGCGCGCTCGAGGACCACGCCCCAGCCGAGGCTCACGGCGTCCTCCGCTGGCTTGCGCTGGGCTCGCTGGGCCTCGGGCTGATGGGGCTGCTGCTGCATCCGTTGCTGTTCGATCCGGCGTATCCCGTGGCGTTTTTCAACTCCCGTTTCGCCACGGCGCTCGTCGGGCTTGCAGCCTTCAGCGCGGCGACATGGGTTGCCTTGCGCGCCAGTCGCGACATTGCGTCGGAGCCGTGGCTGCCGATCGCCGGGGCAGCCATCATCGCCATCAACATGGTCGCGGTGCTGGCCTGTGTGCGCGAGATTGAAACCTACTGGAACCACTCGTCCACCAACCACGAGGTAGAGTTGCAGCGTGCCCTGGCCATCTCCGCCTTCCTCATGGTCTACGGCGCGGTTCTGCTCGCGGTCGGCTTCTGGAAGCGCACAGCCTTTGTCCGCTGGCAGGCGCTGCTGCTGCTGGTCTTTACCATCGCCAAGACCTTTCTCTACGACATGCGCAGCCTCAGTCAGGGCTATCGTGTGGTCAGCTTTCTTGGCCTGGGCGCGCTGCTGATGGCCATCAGCTTCGCCTACCAGGGAGACTGGCTGGGGCTGCGCGATGCAGACGCTGCTGCACCGGCCGAGCGGGAGGCGCAGTGAGGAAGCCGCTACTGCTGCTCTCCCTGTTGCTCGTGCCAGTTGCGGGTAGCTACGCCAGCGCGGACCCAGGTGCGGAGCCAGGCGCCGAGCCGCAGTATCAGCGTTACCAGCGCAGCGTGACGCCGCTGCCCACGCCCGGCCAGTCTGTACCCAGTCGGCCTGGATCCAGTCAGCCTGTGTCAGGCCAGTACTGCACCATCCTGGACGCGCCCATCTTCCCCAACGCCGCGCCATCGCTCAAAGACCTGCGGCTGTATCAACAGAGCGCCGGGTCAGCCAACAGTGGCCAACCCGGCCGCGAGATACCCTACGCCATCACCCTCAGCGAGCCTGCCCAGCCCGATGCTGACCCCGCGCGCGTGCTCAACCTGGGCATGCGTGGGCACACCATCGTCTTCGATCTCGCCATGCAGGCGCGGCCCTACACCGACGTCCTGCTCGATCTCGCAGGGCAGAACTACATCGCGACAGCAACCGTCTCCGGCAGTGCCGCCGCAGGGGCCGCAACCAGCACGCGGCTGGGCGAGTTCACGTTGTTTGACCTCACCTCGCAGCACCTCTCGCACAGCACCACCCTGCACCTGCAGGAGTCCACCTTCGCCAATCTTCACGTGGAGTTGAACGTCTCGCCCGCGCCCGGTGCGAGCGGCTTTACCGCCACACCGCAGATGGTGTTGTCCGCGTCGGTGCCGCCCAGTCGCGAGGCTCAGAGCCTGTTCACCGTCTCCGCCGAGACCACTGCACTTACCCAGCGCGGGAAACAAACGATCGCCACATTTGTCGTGCCCACACGTGTGCCGGTGGAGCGCGTCTCATTCCAGCTTTCGCCCGCGTTCAAGGGCAACTTCAGCCGCGACGTCCAGGTCTCGGAGCGACCCGAGGGCCAACCCGATG
>DAICZO010000141.1 GCA_027311125.1 Acidobacteriaceae bacterium | reverse complement strand
GGCTTCCTTCTCTCGCTTGAGAGAAGGAAGCCAGGCAGCGCGAGCTTTTGTTGCTTCGCGGCCGCAACTTCTTTTCTGGACTACCTTTGCGTGGGCGTGGGCATCGTACTTCTCAGGCGCAATCGGCAGGAGCCGAAGTATTGGCAGATGGGCCGAATCGATTGCAAGCCAGGAGAACGTGCATGAAATGTAACAGCAAGTTGTTTGGTGGGCTGATGGTTGCGCCCTTGTTCCTCTGTGGTGTGCTTGGTTCTCTCGGCACGGCTCTGCACGCGCAGGAGGCAAATCCCACCGCGCAGACCAACCCGGACTCCAACGCCATCACCCAGAAGGACGGCATCTACCTCTATCGCGTGAAGGTCGTTCAGCGTGATCTGGATGCGGTGAACTACCTGCATCGCAGCGGCTCCACCCATATCGGCTTCAAGGGTACGACCCTGTTGCCGATGGCCAAGGGCGAGGCCAAGGTGACCAGTGAACGGGGTGGCATCACCATCCATGCAGACTTCCAGGGGCTGCCGCCAGCCAACGGATTCGGACCGGAGTACCTGACGTATGTGTTGTGGGCCATCACTCCCGATGGACGCCCGAACAACCTCGGCGAGATTCTGCCGGACGATAAAAAGAACAACATTACGGTTACCACGGCGCTCCAGTCCTTTGGACTGGTCGTAACGGCGGAGCCATACTTTTCCGTGACGCAGCCCAGCGATGTGGTGGTGCTGCAGAACGTGATTCTGCAGGACAAGACCAACGGAGTGATGGAGAAGGTGAACGCACACTATGCGCTGCTGCCACGCGGAACCTATGCCCAGACCGAAGGCGCCAACACCGTTGCCAATCCGATTACACGCGATGAGAAAGCCCCGTTAGAGCTGTATGAGGCTTACAACGCTGTGCGCATTGCTTCTGACACCGGTGCGAATACCTACGCGGCCGACATCATGAAGGAAGCGATGCAGGACCTGAAGAATGCGTCGGATATCCAGAGCAACAAAAAGGGTGATCGCAAGATGGAGATCACCTTTGCACGCCAGGCAGTGCAGCGCGCGGAAGATGCCCGTCTGGTAACGCTGCGCAAGCAGGCAGCGGAACGGCAGTTGAACGCGGAGATCGCCAAGCGCAATGCCCAGGCTCAGGCGCAGCAGTCAGCCATGGATGCCCAGGCGTCTGCCATGCAGGCGCAGCAGGCACAACTGGCCGCCGCGCAGGCTCAGGCGGCTCAGGCGAAGGCCGATGCCGATCGTGCCCGTGCTGAGGCAGAAGCTGCCGATGCCCGTGCCCGTGCAGCCCAGGCCAACAAGAGCGCCGACGATGCGAACGCGGTCCGCGAGAAGCTGTTGGGACAACTCAACAACGTGCTCGCCACCAGCGAGAGCGCGCGCGGCCTGATTGTGAACATGTCCGATGTGCTGTTCGACACCGGCAAGTACACGCTGAAGGGTGGCACCAAGATCAGCCTGGCGAAGGTGTCTGGCATCCTGCAGTCCTACCCCGGGCTGAAGGTACAGGTCGAGGGCTACACGGATAGCGTAGGCAGCGACGAGTACAACCAGAAGCTCTCGGAGAACCGGGCTGGAGCGGTGCGCGACTTTCTGATCGCGCAGGGCGTCAGCATGGACAACATCTCGGCGACGGGTTACGGCAAGAAGGATCCTGTGGCGGACAACGCGACCGCGGCAGGCCGTGCCAAGAATCGTCGGGTGCAGTTGGTCGTCTCCGGCGATGCGATCGGCATCCAGCAGAGTGCGCCGACTGAATCCGCAACCCCCGCGCCGCCGCAGTAACTGCGGTAGCTCACCCTGACCGTATCAAAACCGGGAAGACTGCTCTGTGCGGTCTTCCCGGTTTTCTTTATAAGATGAAGACATGAGCAGACTGCAGGGCAAGACTATCTTCGTTACCGGAGCGACCTCCGGCATTGGTAAAGCAACCGCGACGGCGTTCGCCCAGCAGGGCTGCAGGCTACTGGTCTGCGCGCGGCGACAGGACCGTCTGGACGCGCTGCAGCAGGAGCTAACCCAGGCCGGAGCTGCCGCCGTCCACACCGTGGTGCTGGATGTGCAGCAGCATGTCGCGGTGGAAGCTGCGCTGACCTCGCTGCCGGCGGAGTGGAGCGAAATCGATGTCCTGGTGAACAACGCCGGTCTCAGCCGCGGACTCAGCAAAGTGTACGAGGACGATCCGCAGAACTGGGAAGAGATGATCGACACCAACGTGAAGGGGCTGCTGTACGTGACACGCCAGATCGTTCCGGGGATGGTCGCGCGGAATCGTGGTCATGTCATCAATCTGGGCTCGACGGCGGGCCACCTGACCTACGCCAATGGCGCAGTGTACTGCGCGACCAAGGCTGCGGAGCAGGCCATCAGCGAAGGGCTCAAGCTGGACCTGATGGGGACGGCCGTGCGGGTGACGTCAATCGACCCCGGTATGGTGGAGACGGAGTTCAGCGAAGTACGCTTTCGTGGCGATGCAGACCGTGCCGCCAAGGTGTATCAAAACATCACGCCGCTGCAGGCGGAGGACGTTGCCGAGGCGATCGTCTGGGTGGCCAGTCGCCCGGCTCATGTGAATATTCACGACATCCTGATGACGTCGATCGACCAGGGCAACTCGCTGGTGTTCAACCGGCGCACGTAGACGGTCCGGCGAGCAAATGGCCTGATGTGCGAGCCCGGCAGCAGCGGCTAACGGCGCAGTAAGCCTGCTTGCTACAGGTGGATCGACCAGCCCAATTCAGCGAGCTTCTCTTCGATATCGGCCAGCGCGTCGGTCAGGGCCGTACGCCGGTGCGGGCTTGCGGTCCGCTCGGAGAGAATGCGCTCGCGCTGCAACTCCAGCGACTGGCGCTTACGTTTCTGCTCAGCCTCTTGGAGGTGGGCGCTCACAGCAGGAGGCTTGGGTGCTTTCGCCTGCGCTTGCTGCTCTTCAACGGATTTACTTTCCCATCCACGTGACATGTTTTCATTCTACGCCGAGCCCGGCGCGGTATCCTTCTTTTTGCAGGCTGCCCGATGCCGCCGGCGTGCAGCTAGGGCTGGCTGTGCCGCTTTTACTGTTGACGCAACTGTAACTTAGAAAAGAGAAAGTAGAGGTCCTTATGCGCGCCTACCAGGTAACCCAGTTTGGTATCGATCAGCTACAGGCAGTGGAGTTGCCCATCCCCCAGGTCAGCGCAGGCACCGTGCTGATTCGCGTCCATGCGGTCTCGCTGAACTTCCGCGATTTCATGGTCGTCAAGGGCGTGTACAACCCGCGGATGGCACTTCCGCGCATCCCCTGTTCAGACGGCGCGGGCGAGGTGGTTGCGGTAGGCGAAGGCGTAACGCGGGTGCAGCCCGGCGACCGTGTCTGCGGCATCTTCATGCCCAACTGGATCGACGGTGTCGCCACCTCCAAAAAGAACAGCAGCGCGCTGGGCGGAGACGTGGACGGCATGTTGACCGAATACGCATTGCTGCAGGCCGAGAGCGTCGTCCGCTTTCCGCAGCACCTGAGCTACGACGAGGCAGCCACGCTGCCATGCGCTGCCGTAACGGCCTGGAATGCGCTGCATCATGCGGGCGATCCGCCGTCTCCGGCCCAGTCAGGGGATACCGTCGTCATTCAGGGTACGGGCGGTGTGTCGTTGTTTGCTCTACAGTTTGCCCGTCTGCTAGGCATGCGGGTGCTCGGCACCTCATCCAGCGACGAAAAGCTGGAGCGGGCGCGGACTCTGGGCCTCGACGCGGGACTGAACTACCGGCAGACGCCCGAGTGGGCCAAATGGGTGATCGCCAAGACCGACGGCGTAGGCGCGGACCGCATCATCGAAGTCGGAGGCGCGGGCACGTTTGGCCAATCCCTGCAGGCCACCCGCGTCGGCGGACTGGTCGCCCAGATCGGCGTACTCTCCGGCCGGGCAACCACGGAGCCGCTGCCGTTGACTCCGATCCTGCACAAGCAGCTAAGGGTCCAGGGCATCTACGTTGGCTCGCGTGCCATGTTCGAGCAGATGAACGCGGCCATTACAACCGCACAACTGCGACCGGTGGTGGATCGCGTCTTCGCATTCGACGAGGCGCAGGCAGCCTTCCATCACATGGAGTCAGCCGCCCACTTCGGCACGATCGTAATTCGCCTGGCTTGAGGTTCACTCGCAGGCAGGTTATTGCTCTGGTGAAAGTCCCCCGCGATGGCCTGCTGCGGGTTGCCTATAATCGGGATACAGAACGCAGGCGGAGATGACACGCAGTGATCGTTGAGATTAAGGGCCTGCAAAAGGTCTACGAAGGCAAGCAGCGCGTGGTGGCGGTGGATGGTATCGACCTGAACGTGGCGGAGGGCGAGCTGTATGGCTTGCGCGGCCACAACGGCGCGGGCAAAACGACGACCATCAGCATCTGCACCACGCGAGCGTTGCCGACTGCGGGCCAGGTCAAAATTGCCGGGATCGACGTCGTGGCATCACCGGCGATCGCTCGTCGCGGCATCGGCGTGGTGCCGCAGTACAACACGCTGGATCGCTCCTGCACCATCTTCGAGAACATCCACTTTCATTGCCTGTACTTTGGCTTCTCCCGTGCCGATGCAACCCTGCGCACGCAGCGTTTACT
>DAICZO010000139.1 GCA_027311125.1 Acidobacteriaceae bacterium | reverse complement strand
GTGCGTCGATCGACAGCACCGGCCTCGCGGTGTTGAATATGACCACCCCGCTCAACGTGGGGTCCTATAGCATCACCGCAAACTACTCCGGCGATGCGAACTACGCCGCCAGCAGCAGTGCCCCGCCGATCATCGTTACTGTGAGCATCGCCAATGCGACGATAACCGCAAGCATCTCGCCGACCAGCAACGTGCCATACGGCAGTACCGCCACCGTCACGGCCACCGTCACGCTACCCTCGTCAGGGGGCAACCCCAGCGGAACAGTCTCCGCTGCTGTGCAGGGAATCACCTCTGCCGTGTACACCGCCACCCTGAGTCCAAATCCCGGTGGCAACAGTGCCACGGCCAATATCGTGGTTGCAGCTCCTCCTCCCGGGTCCTATCAAGTTCAGGTGAGCTGCGCCGGTAATACGAATTACCTTTGCCAATCGCCAGTACCAGTAACGCTGGCTACCGCGAAGGGCAATACCCTGACCGCAGTGACTACCGTCCCAGCCGCGCCGCAAGCAGGTCAGCCAGTCACGATCACCGCGACCATTACCGACAACGGCAACGGTCCCGGACCATACAGCTTTACCGGAAATGTGACCTTCTACGACAATGGCAAGATCATCGCGACGGCAGCGGTAGGCAGCAATCAGGCTTCGGCAAGTGCCACGCTCTCGGGCAATGTCTCCCACAATATTGTCGCTTCGTACAGTGGCGATACCTTCTGGAACCCCAGTACCTCCACCCCGCAGGTGGTCAATCCAACTCTGCTGCCGTCCACCCTGTCGCTGACCTCGAACTTCTCCACAGCCTTGGCGGGCGTCAATATCGTCTTCACGGCGACCGTCTACACCACGGTTGCCAATACGGTGGGGCCCACGGGTACGGTCAGCTTCTACGACACGTTCAACGGCAGCATCGTGCAACTTGGTGGCACGGGCAATGTCGTCACACTCACTCCCAATGGACCCAACCAGTCCATCGCCCGGTT
Source organism: Acidobacteriaceae bacterium (assembly GCA_027311125.1). Taxonomy (GTDB): domain Bacteria; phylum Acidobacteriota; class Terriglobia; order Terriglobales; family Acidobacteriaceae; genus Edaphobacter. The sequence continues at coordinate 12,147 of DAICZO010000139.1, read as the reverse complement.
TACCACCACCGGACTGCTCGCCGGAACGCACAGTATCTACGCCATCTATAACGGTGATGCCAACTTTGCGACCTCCACCTCGTCACCGCTCTCACTGAATCTGACCGACTACAACGTGACCATGATTCCGCAGACCTTGACTCTCAACGCGGGACAGACGGGTCAGGTCGTGATGCTGGTCGGGCTGGTGGGTGGGTTTAGCGGAACCATCAGCTTTGGCTGTACGCCGCCGGGTAGCTCCGAGATGACCTGCGGCTTCACGAACCCGACGCTGCAGGGCGGCGGTACCACCACCATGACCATCACAACCACTGCACCGCACAACAAAACCAGCCATCAGGCCAGTAACCGTCCTTTATGGGGTGGAGCAGCCGGAGCGACCCTGGCGACCTTGTTCTGTTTTGTGCTGCCGCGCCGACGCAGACTGGTTCCAGTGCTGCTGATGTCGCTGTTTGCCGTGTCCTTGTTCCCCGGGCTAGGCTGCGGTTTGAGCAATCTGGGCACACTTCCGACCTCGGGCGGAACGACCCCGCCAACCACCTCGACGCCTCCCACCGATCCTGGTACCCCGCTGGGGACGCAGGTCTTCACCATTACGACTGCCGGAAGCGATGGCGTCAGCACCGTCCGACACACGTATCAGTACCAGGTAACCATCCAGTAAGTGCAGCCGGAGAGGGCAGCGTGTGGGTGCGCTGCACAATCTCCGACGCTCCGCTCCATTCCGTGAAATCCCGTTCGCAACATTTTGTGTCCGGTGAGGTCTAAACTGTATAAGTTCGTTGAGCCTGTCTCACGACTTGGCAGGCAGATTTCACCGGGGGCGATACCAATCTTGAACGTCCGACGTCTCACCACCACAACCTTTTCTTGTCAGGGATACTCCATGCGCAGCCGTCTGCTTTCTCTCTTTGCCTTCCTGGTACTCGCCGCCATCCCCAGCCATGCCGTCGTCCAGAGCCGAATCGCCGCCATCAATACGTCCAGCCGAGTGGCGCTGCCGCATAGCGTTCCCGCGCTGGCCAAGGCCTCTGCCGATCTCGGCGCAGCTTCGGCAAACCTGAAGCTGGATACGCTGACCATGTTCTTCAACATCACGGCTGCCCAGCAGGCAGCGCTCACCCAGTTACTGATCGATCAGCAAAATCCCAGCTCGCCACGGTACCACCAGTGGTTGACGCCGGAGCAGTTTGGCGCGGAGTTCGGACTCAGCAGCCAGGATCTTGCCAAAGTCTCGCAGTGGCTCACCAGCCAGGGTTTCACCGTCACCGGCACGGCGCGCAGTTCCAACTTCCTCACCTTCACCGGCAGCGTCGCGCAGGTGGAGCAGGCGTTCGGCACCAGCATCCACACTGTCTCCTACAACGGCGAGCAGCACTACTCCAACCTGACCGATCCGGTACTGCCTGAATCGATTGCCGCAGTGGTTGGCGATATCGCCGGACTCAATAACTTCAAGCTCCGTGCCCGTGCCCGCACCCGCGTGGTGCCAGCCAACCCCTCGCCGGATGCGCTGCATCCTCAGTTCACCTCGGCCACCTCGGGCAATAACTTTGTGGCTCCGGGCGACTTCTACAAGATCTACGACATCAATACCAGCTCATTGAACGGTACCGGCGTGACCATCGCTGTGATGGGCCAGACCGATATCAGCCTGACCGATGTCACTGCGTTCCGCACGTCATCGGGCTTCACCGGGACTACACTCTCAAACCTCCCCAAGGTTAAGCTGTTTGGGACGGATCCTGGAACGGTGACCGCAGATGTGGCCGAGGCCCAGTTAGATGTGGAGTGGTCGGGTGCTGTGGCACCCATGGCCAACATCCTCTATGTGCTTTCGAACAATGTGATCTCAGGCTCGTTAGCCAACGCGATTGCCAGTAACGTGGCGCCCATCATCACCATCAGCTACGGCGACTGCGAATCGAACTTTGGCCTCTCCACCGTTACCAGCCTGAACGTGCTGCTACAGCAGGCCAACGCGCAGGGCCAGACAGTCGTCGGCCCCGCCGGTGACTCCGGTGCGACGGACTGCGACTACAACACCTATCCCGCGGCCAATGGTCTGGCGGTCGACTACCCGGCCAGCTCGCCCTACGCGACGGCGGCCGGTGGCAGCATGTTCAACGAGGGCACCGGTGCCTACTGGCTGACCGCCAGCGGTACGGACGTGCTCACCTCCGCGACGGGCTACATTCCGGAGACCGTCTGGAACGAGTCCAGTGCCACCAACGGTCTGGGAGCCGGTGGCGGCGGCGCCAGTGCCTTCTTCACCAAACCCTACTGGCAGACCGGCACAGGAGTGCCCGCCGACTCGGCCCGCGACGTTCCGGATATCTCGCTCAACGCCGCCTCCGGCCACGATGGCTACCTGTACTGTGCGTCCGGCTTCTGCACCAATGGTTTTCGTAACTCGTCCGGCAACCTGGATGTAGTCGGTGGCACTTCGGTCGCTGCCCCCAGCTTTGCCGGTATGCTGGCCCTGGTGGAGCAGAAGGTCGGGCCTTCGCTCGGCAACGTAAACCCAATGCTCTACGCCCTGGCGAAGAGCTCGTACAGCGCGAACGTCTTCCACGACATCACCACAGGCAATAACGCCAGTGCATGCGTAGCCGGTAGCCAGGACTGCCCGCTGGGTGGAACCATCGGCTACAGCGCCGGCGTTGGGTACGACCTGGCCACCGGCTGGGGCAGCATCGACGCAACCAACCTGGCCACCTACTGGTCGCAGGTCACGCCGCTCATCAACACCACCGGAATCGGCACCAAGATTTCGACCACCACGGTGACGACCACCGGAGCCCTCTGCGGCGCAGCGAACGGCACCATCGTGCTCAATATATCGGTGGCAGACGCCAACAGTTCCAGTCTGATGCCCTCCGGCACAGTCCAGGTTCTGGTCGATAACGTGCCCAACGGTGCGCCGATCGCGCTGGTCAACGGAGCCGCCAGCTACAGTCTGAAGACGGCTGGGCTGGCCTCGGGCGGACACGTGATCTCGGCGGTCTACTCTGGCGACGGTACCTACTCTGGCTCGAAGAACACGGTCGATTCCGACGTGGTCTCTTCCACCGCGGCAGACTTTGCCTTTACGCCCTGCACCGCTACCACCTCGGCGACCTCTGGCTCCAACGCAGCGGGCATCACCCTGACGGTTGCACCGGTCAACGGCTTCTCCGGTGCAGTCACCTTCTCGGCAATATCCAACGACTCCACGCTCTCCTCCCAGTACACCTTTACGCCAACCACGGTCACCGCCAGCGGAACCACCACCTTTGTGCTCTCCGCCTACAAGACCAGCGTGAAGGGGGCCACCGGCAGGATCAAGGCCGATGCTGGCAACACGCCGTTTGGTCAAACGTCCTTCGGTAAGGCCCCGTGGTACGCCGCTGGCTCTGGTGCCACCCTGGCCTGCATGTTGCTGCTGACCGTGCCACGCCGCCGCCGCTGGACCGGGCTGCTGGTTCTGGTGCTGTCTGTCGGTGCCATGGGAGCGTTGGGTTGCGGCGGTAACTCCGCCATCACCAACACCACAGGCGGCGGCACCACGCCGGTGACCACCAACGCCACGCCAGGAACCTACAACATACGCGTGACGGCTACCTCAGGAACACTGGTACACAGCGTCAACGTCACCTTTACCGTGCAGTAGCAGTCCGCTGGAAGCAGGGGCCGCGCCACCCAGGCGCGGCCTTTTTTCTGGCTACCACTTTTGGGGCATCTACTCCGTCAACCTATTGTCTTGACTGCACTTGGTACGCCAGAGAGAATCGTTACACTTGGTCTCTGTGCAACGAGGCTGGGCTGGTCATGCCGTCCTTGTGCGGCGGGATACTTTCTGATGTGCTGCCGTCCTTTTTTCTGCCGTGTTCTTACTGGCTTCTTGCTTCTTCTTTCGTTGTCGCTGGCGGCGGCCTCCGCACAGCAAGGACTGCCCTCGCCTCGTTCGCGCGTCGTATCCGCAATCGACGACACGCACGTCACTCCGCTCACCGGCAACACCCATCCGCTTGCGCGACCTGAGTTCGATCAGGGCACGCTCGATGCGAACACGCCGCTGCATCGGGTCCTGCTGGTGCTGCAGCGCAGCGCGGAGCAGGAGACCGCACTCCGCCGCCTGCTCGACCAGCAACAGGACCGCTCCTCCTCGGCCTACCACCAGTGGCTTACGCCAGAGGCCTTCGGTGCCTCGTTCGGCCCCTCGGATCGCGATCTCTCGCTGCTGACCGACTGGCTCTCGTCGCGCGGATTTACCGGCGTCCAGATCAACTCCGGACGCACGCTGGTGGAGTTCTCTGGCACCGTCGGCACCGTCAACGCCGCATTCCATACCAGCATCCATCGCTACCTGGTCGACGGCCAACTGCACTACGCCAACGCCGCCGATCCCCAGATCCCTGCTGCGCTGGCACCCGTCCTCTCAGGGATTCTCTCGCTTAACAACTTCCCCCGTCTGCCCGCCAGCGTCAAGGCTGGTAACTTCCGCCGCAACACCGCCACCGGCGCCGTCACCCAGCTTCCGGACAGCACTCTCCCCTCCGGCAGCGGATCCGCCGCTACGACCGATGTGCATCCCAGCTTTACCTACACCCAGCAGACCACCAACTTCTACGCAGTTACGCCGTACGACTTCGCCACCATCTACAACGTGCTGCCGTTGTGGAACGCAGCCACGCCCATCGATGGCACAGGGCAGACGATTGCCATCGTCGGCCAGACCGATATTAATCCGGCGGACTTCGTCAACTTTCGCAAGCTCTTTGGTCTGCCCTTGGGCAACACGGCCACGCCTACCGGCACCCAGTATCTGAACATCATCTACAACGGCCCCAACCCCGGCGTGCTGGCCGACGAGGGCGAGGCTAACATCGATACCCAGTGGTCCAGCGCAGTCGCCAGGGGCGCCACCATCGACTATGTCGTCTCCGCCAGCACCGAGGTCACGCAGGGCACCGACCTCTCTGCTGCATACATCATCAACAACAATTTGGCCCCGGTCATGAGCTACAGCTACGGCCAGTGCGAACTCTTCCTGGGCGCTTCCGGCAATGCGTTCTATAACAATCTGTGGCAGCAGGCCTCGGCGCAGGGCATCACCGTATTGCTGGCCAGTGGCGACTCCGGTGCGGCAGGCTGTGACGCCGGCAAGGTGAAGGATGCAACCTACGGACTCGCCGTCAGTGGACTGGGCAGCACGCCCTACAACGTCTCCGTCGGTGGCACGGACTTCAACATGTCCTCCGGCGGCACGGCGTACTGGAACCCGACCAACGACCCCACCACCCAGGCCTCCGCGAAGGGCTACATCCCGGAGACCACCTGGAATGACAGTTGCACCAATACCACCCTGCCCCTACAGTCGCCCTTTCAAGGCCAGTCCGCAGAGCAGATCTGCAACAGCACCGCACGTCCAAGCCTGTTGACCGTCAGCGGTGGAGGCGGTGGCCGCAGTAGCTGCATCAGTGCGACCGGAACCACCTCCGCCAGTTGCAGCAACGGCTATCCGAAACCTGCGTGGCAGACCGGACCGGGCGTACCTTCCGATGGCGTGCGCGACGTACCCGATGTCTCCTTCTTCGCCAGTAACGGATTCAACGGTGCGTTCTACCTCGTGTGCCAGCAGAGCGCGAATCCTGATGGTCAGCCCTGCAGTCTGGCTGCACCTGCCTACGACTTCGTGGGCTATGGTGGCACCTCGGTGGCGACTCCGGCGTTTGCCGGCATCCTCTCGCTGGTCAACCAGAAGACCGGCAGCCGTCAGGGCAATGCCAACTACGTGCTCTACACCTTGGCCCAGCATCAGTCTGCGGTTGGCCTTGGCTGTAACGCAGCCACCGGTGCTCCGGCCTCTGGCTGCATCTTCAACGACCTCACCGACAACACCATCTCCATGCCGTGCCTGACCGGTTCCCCCAACTGCCAGACGACCAACTCCAGCGATAGCTATGGTGTGTTGACCGGCTGGAAGGCCACCGCAGGCTACGACACCGCGACCGGGCTTGGCAGCGTCAACGCAGCCAACCTGGTAAATGATTGGACTACGGCCGGCTTCGTCTCCAGTGCCACATCGCTGGCGCTCTCCGCAACAACAGCCGTCCACGGCTCGCCGGTCTCTGCCACCGTCAGCGTCAGTTCCACCAGCGGAACGCCCAGTGGCGAGGTGACCGTCAACGCCTCTGCAGTCAACGGCGCGGTGGCCTTTGGCACGTTAGCCTCCGGCACTCTGACCACGCCGATCCAGTCTTTTCCGGGGGGTAGCTACACCGTCAGCGCACACTACGCCGGCAACGGAACCTATGCCGCCAGCGACTCCAACAATGTGTTGCTCAGTGTCACGCCGGAGGCCAGCACCACCACCTTCCATCCGCTGCTCTACAACAGCAAGACGGGTGCGACTTCGCTGGTGACCACTCGCACCTATGGCTCGCTCTTCCTGCTGCGCGCCGATGTCGCGGGTGCCTCTGGCCAGGGCATCGCCACGGGAGACATCAAACTCACCGACCAGGGCGTGCCGCTCGATGGCGGTTCCTTCCGGCTCACCTCCGGCGGCTATACCGAAGACCAGACCTCGCTGCTGCCACCGGGCACGCACACATTGGTTGCGGCATACTCTGGCGACCCCAGCTTCAACCCCAGTCAGGCTGCCCCTGCCAGTCTGACCATCACGCAGGATCAGACCGCGACCCAGCTTACCGCCCAGACCGCCAACGTCAGCCAGTCCGGCTCGTTCGCGCTGACCGTGCAGGTGCAGCCGCAGGGCGATGGCTTGGGCCTGTATCCCACCGGCACCATCACGGTAAACTCCGCTGGTAAGACGCTCGCGACGGCAACCCTCACGCAAGCCAACAACGGCAGCATCGGCATCAATCTACTGGCCAGCCAACTGCCAGCCGGTAGCAGCCAGATTACGGCCACCTACTCGGGCGACACCAACTACAACACTTCCACCAGCCTTGCGCTCAACCTCACCGTGAATCCGGTGGTGCTCGCCAGCAGCACCACCGGCCTGTCGCTCTCGGCCAGCAGCGTCGCTCCCGGTGGCAGTATCACCGCGACGGCTGTGGTGGCGCCCAACAGCCCATCGCCGCAGGGTACAGTCCACTTCGCCATCGACGGCCGCCAGACCTCCACCAGCCTGCTCGCGGCCGCGCAGGCCTCCGCACTGATTGTTACCACCGGTCTCGCATCCGGCCAGCACAACGTCACCGCGACCTTCTCCGGCGATACCAACTACCAGGCATCTGTATCGAATTCGGTTACATTTACCATCGCGGGTCCAACCGTGGCTTCCACAACCCTCCTGATGCTCTCGCCGTCATCGGCAGTGCAGGGAACTACGATTACACTCACCACCTCCGTTTCTCCCACCACGCCTGCTGCGACCGGCACAGCCCAGTTGCTGCTGGACGGCAACGCCTACGGTAAACCCACCATGCTGGCTGCCGCCACAGCCACCTTCCAACTGCCGACAACCACACTCCAGCCTGGTCCGCACACACTGCAGATGCTCTACTCCGGCGATACGCTGTATCTGCCCAGCAGCTCTGCTGTCGCGACACTGGATCTTACCGCCCCCATCGGTAGCTTCACCATCAGCAGCACAGCCGCTGCTATGACCGTCTCGCGCGGAGGTACGTCCCAGCCCGTCACGCTCTCGGCCAATGCCGTGGATGGCTTCAACTCCACCATCACATTTGTCTGTTCCGCCGGACTGCCCAGCGGAGCTACCTGTGCCTTCACCCCGGCTTCCGTGACGCCAACGCCCAAAGCTGCCGCGCCCACCACGAACGTGACCATCACCACCACGGCACCGCCCGCACAGACGGCAAACTCCCAGCACCAGAACGGTTTCTACGCCACGGGCGGAACGGTAACTCTGACTGGGCTGCTCTGCTTCCTCTTGCCCCGACGCCGTCGCTACCCTGCATTGGCCGCTCTCGTAGCCGCATTTGTCCTGCTCTCCAGTGTCACTGGCTGTGGCACCGGCACCTACAACCCCGGCACCTTGAGCGCAATTGGCGGAACACCTGCCGGCATCTACGTTGTGACGGTGACCGCATCCAGCATCTCTATCAACCAGACCACCAACATCACGCTTACCGTGCAGTAGTAGCTGCTTTTCCTGCGGCCTTGGCGACCGCAACAGGACTGACCGCAGGCAACTCCTCGTTGCTGCTGCCCTGGGCGATACGCATCAGATACTCCTGTGCGCTGAACCGGACTCCCTGCTGCGGTACGCGAACATACTCGCCATTCGGTTGCAGCAGGCGGGCCTTCACGTTGTCTGCCAGATATGCAGCGAGAATCTCCTCACGCAACCGCTTGCCCAGCGTCGGATCGGTAACAGGGAACACTACCTCGCAGCGCTCGCGCAGGTTGCGCACCATCCAGTCCGCGCTCCCGCAGAACGTCTCCGGCTTGCCTCCGTTAGCAAAGCTGAAGATACGGCTGTGCTCCAGGTATCGCCCCACAATGGAGCGCACCCGTATGCGTTCACTCAACCCCTTGACTCCAGGCCGCAGTGAGCAGATCCCGCGGATAATCAAGTCGATCTCTACCCCTGCCTGCGACGCCGCATACAACGCCTCGACCGTCGGTCGATCCAGCAGGCCGTTCATCTTTGCAACGATCGCGGCCGGTCGCCCAGCCTTGGCATGTTCGGTCTCACGCGCAATCAGTTGCAGTACTCCATCCGCGAGCGTCAACGGAGCGACCAACAGCGGCAGGTACGAGGTCGATTCCGTCTCCGCAGTCAGGTACGTAAAGACGCGATGCACCGCCTCTGTGATCTGCGGTTGCGACGTCAACAGACTGATGTCGGTGTAGAAACGTGCCGTCACCGGATTGTAGTTGCCCGTGCCCAGATTCGCGTACCGGCGCAGCACCCCGTCCGGATCGCGGCGCACCAGCAACGATAGTTTGGAGTGCGTCTTGAACCCGAAGATACCGTGGAACACACCCACGCCAGCGTCTTCCAGCTCCCGTGCCCACCGAATATTCGAGTCTTCATCGAACCGCGCCATCAACTCCACCACTACCGTGACTTCTTTGCTCAGTCCCGCTTCGATCAGCGCGCGGAAGATAGGTGAGTCTTTACTCGTCCGGTAGAGCGTCTGCTTCATCGAGATGACAGACGGGTCAACAGCACCTGCCTCAATGAAGTCTTCAACTGTCTTGTAGGAGTCGAACGGATGATGCAGCAGCACATCTCTCTGTCGTAGTTCATCGAAGATATCCGTCGATTTTCCGGTAAGTTTGTACTCTTTTGCCAGAAAAGGCTCATACTTCAACTCTGGACGTTTTGCCTCAGCATAGAGATTCATCAGCCGCGAGAGGTTCACCGGTCCATCCGTATGGAAGACCTGCTGCGGCTCCAGTTCGAAGTTCGTGCGCAGCCGTTCCACGATCTCTTCGGTCGCCGAGCTTTCGATCTCTAACCGCACAGCATCGCCCTTGCGACGATTATGTAACTCCGCACGCACACTCTCCAGCACGCTGCGCGACTCTTCTTCCTGCATGTACAGATTGCTGTTGCGGGTTACGCGAAAGGCGGAGCGAGAAAGAATCTCATAGCCCCGAAACATATGCTCGACTTGCGACTCGATCAACTCATGCAAAAAGATGAAGTCGCAGAATCCCGGCTCCGCAGGCAGGCAGATCAGCCGAGGCAGCGAGCGAGGTACCGTCACCACGCCCAGGGCAGTGCCGGATTTAGCACCGCCGTTGCCGCGCCGTTTGAAGCGCAGCAGCAGCGCAATGCACAACGCCTTATTCAACACGCGAGGAAACGGATGAGAAGGATCAATCGTCACCGGGGTCAAAATGGGATCGACCTCATTCTGGTAAAACTCCAGCGCAAACGCTCGTGCAGCATCGCTCAGTTCGTGCCACTTCAGCACGCGGATCTTCTCAGCCTGCATGGCCGGCAGTAGCTGCTCGTTCCAGCATCGGTACTGCTGTTGAACAAAGTCGGCAATGCGCTCGCTGAGCCGTTCCATCTGCTCCGCTGGCCGCAGGCCGCCCTCATCCGGAGGCTGCGCCTGGTCATAGCCATCCTCGATGCGCTGTAGCAAACTGGCCACGCGAATCTCGACAAACTCATCGAGATTGCTGGCCGTTATCGCGAGAAACTTTACCCGCTCCAGCACCGGATTGCTGGGGTCCTGGGCCTCTTCCAGCACCCGCTGGTTGAAGCGCAGCCACGACTCATCGCGACTGAAGAACAGATTTTCCTGTGGCTGTGGGGCTGGCCGTCGTGTTGCGGTCTTCTTCGCTTTAGAGCGAGTGGCGGAACTGGGCTGTGTTCGTGTCATAGCTAGGTCGAGCTTACCGACACATTATGAATATCAGATATCACGAGCGGGGTCTGCATCGTCCCGCACACTCCCGCTCGCGATTCGGTTACCGAATCCACCTACGTACTACTTGTGCCAGTGCATCTTCCAACCCATGTACTTGGTTGCAGCCTCATAAATCGGTGCAGCCGTATTGGAGAAATTGGCTGCCACATGGTGCTCAAATCCGTTCTCGCAGATATAGCGCAACAACTCCTGCATCTTCGGAATCTCCACCACGCCTGCGCCGCCAAAGGTGTGCAGCGGATCGTTTGTGAACGCGCCTTCGCCCACATAACCGGTGATCTGGCCCCCGAAGTCGTCGGTAGAGAAGCGGGCAAAGCTCATCGCTCCGGCCTTCACCGTGCCATCCAGCGTGCCGTGGGTGTTCTCCTTGCCAACCGTACCGGCGATGATCTGCTGAAAGTCCATCTTCACCCCTTCATTGAAGAAGTGCTTAGGCAGGTTGGAGCAGTGGAAGCACACTGCCTTGTTCGGGTTGTCCCCGTAGTTGTTGTTCCAGTCCAGCAGCGCACTGGGGGTCTCGCTGGCCAGCGTCAGCGCATACATGCTCAGCGTCCCCAGCACATCCACTTCGCAGGCCGAAGGAATCAGGTTCTCGCTCATCATACTCATGACCGTGCAAGGCACGATGCCCAAAAACTCTTCGATCGAGGTCCAGCACTGAACCGCACTCACGGTCAGTTCGCTGGCCTTCATCCACTGGTCGATCACCGCGCCCAGCTTAGCCATCTTCAACAGGGCAGCATCAGGCGTTTCGCCTACCGGAATATACTTGCGGATCGCGGTCAGTTTCTCCTGTGCAGCCTCATCGGAGTCCTTCATCCGGGTGATGCGGCCCATCACCTCGCTCAGGTCCAGCGTCTCCACCGTAATGCCGCTATTCTCCAGCAGCTTCTCCGAGTAGCGCACGGTATTGAATGCCGTGGGACGCGCACCAATCGCACCAAAGCGCACGTTCTTCAGCCCGCGCACCACCCGGCACACCGCCGTAAACCACTCCAGGTCTGCCCTGAACTCAGCCGAGTCAGGAGCCTCCGTGTGCAACTGCGTCAGCGAGTAGGGAATTCCGTACTGCTTCAGGTTATTGCAGATCGACATCTTGCCGCAGAAGCTGTCACGACGGAAGGCGATGGTCATCTTGCCTGCATGATCTGGCGTCGCCTGGATCAGCACCGGCACCTGCAGGTTCGCCAGCCGCAGGGCATCCGCCAGGCCGCGCTCCTCACCGAAGTTCGGCAAGGTGATAATGATTCCGTCGATCTCGGCCGCGTGCTTCTTGAACAGTGCCGCGCACTTCTTCGCGTCGTCATAGGTCTCGACTGCACCATGCGCCGTCTCTTCCGGCGTCAGCACGATCGGCTTGATACCCGCTGCTTCCAATGCCGCAATCATCTCCAGCCGCCCGCTGGTCGCCAAATGGCTGGGGAAAAATCCACGGTTGCCAACAATCACACCTAACGTCATCTGCTTTGCCATAACTCTCCATCGCCCATCGGGCTCGTCAAAAAATGTAACCATCGAACGCGTTGCCCTCCCGTAACAGCTGAGAGCAACACAAAGTCAAACCTCTTTACTTCACCCTTTGCCAGGCCGGAAGCGAATGGCGTAGAAGCCGCCGAACAGACTCAGCAGCACGCCCCACCATAGCGTCGGTTGCAACTCCGCCAGCACGGTCGGCGGTGGATGATGGATCTCCGTCAGTCCGGTTGCCACCAGAACTACTCCATAAGCCAGCATCAGAATGCCGCAGAAGAACCAGATCGAAATTTCCTGCTGCTCCGCCATACCC
>DAICZO010000038.1 GCA_027311125.1 Acidobacteriaceae bacterium | reverse complement strand
CCTTTTGACTACTCAGCTGGAATCAGCCACATGCGCCACAAGCTCGAGTACCTCTGCGGCTTCGATCTAAAGCAAGCGATAGCCCAGCGACTCAACTGGGCACCAAACATGGTTCATTTCCTCAATGATGCTGCCGCATTTCTGCAGGGCGAACTGGCGACGGGAGCCGCACAGCAAGCAAAGAGAGCGATCGGTATCACCATCGGAACGGGCATTGGCTCCGCTTTCGCCCGCCACGGATATCTCATCACCGAAGGTTTGAACGTGCCCCCTCAGGGAGAAATCTGGAATCTCCCCTACAACGGCGGCATCATCGAAGACTTCATCTCAACCCGAGCCATTCAATCCAGTTATCTGCACCAAACCGGACGATCGTGCGACGTGAAAACCATCGCAAGCCTGGCGTCGCACGAGCCCGCAGCCCAGCAGGTCTTTGCTAACTTCGGTCAGCAACTCGGTCGGATACTCCGTCATCTCGCCACTGACTTCGCACCAGACGTGATCGTAATCGGTGGCGGCATCGCACACGCATCTCATCTCTTCCTCGCCATGGCGCAGCAGGAACTTGCCCCGTCTACAATCCACCTACAGGTGTCCGCTCAGCTTGATCAGGCGCCTCTCATAGGCGCCGCCGTAAGCTGGTTCAACCATGTTGGCAGTCTCCCCATACAGAAAACGGCGACACCAGATGCGATTTGAATCGATCATCACAATCTGCATTCTCGTCTGTTCCACTCCCCTAGTCGCTGCATTCCAGCTCGCCCCACACTGTCGAGCATCCCAGGCACTCGAACAGCAATATCGGCAGCATCCGTCCAGTGATACCTTGGCATCCCTCGGAGCATGGTTCGGCGAAAACAGACAGTACGCCTGCGCAGTCTCATCGTTTCGCGCCGCGCTCCAGCTGAACCCTACGTCTGCCCAACTTCACTATGCCTTGGGACTTAGTCTCTACTCCAACGCGGAAACCTCCGCCGCCATCGCGGAGCTCAAGCAATCCGTACAACTCGATCCCACATCCTTGCAGGCCCATCTCACACTTGGCGCAGCCTTGCATGCTCTTGGACAGCAGGCGGAGGCGATCCGTCAGTGGAACGAAGCTCTTCAAATCGATCCGCACTCGATCGTCGTTCTCGACTGGCTTGGCAAAGAGCGCATCGCAGCTGGTCAGTATGCGTCTGCTATCGAGTTGCTACGCTCGGCTCCTCCTGACGAGGAGCTCACCTTGGATCTCGTCCTCGCCTACAGCAAAGCGGCGATGTTTGACGATGCAGTCGTAGCCCTGCAATCAGCCCTGGCTGCCGACAAAACGTCATACCGTCTCAACATCGCACTCGCTACCGTGCTCGTGCAGCGCCATCGCTACGACGACGCGGCGACCGCCATACGAACCGCCCTCAACCTTCATCCAGCGGACACCGACACCCAAGTCCTCTACCTCCGCATTCTCGTCATGATGGGAGACGCCGACAAGGCGCGGCCACTGGCACAAAAGCTTCTCGTCGCAGACCCCAAAAGCTTCGATGCGCTCTATCTGAGTGGCATCTTGGAACGCGACGATGGCGACTACACCGCAGCCCGCGATCATCTTCAAGCCGCTGCCGCTATCAATCCGAACCACTACGACGTGCGCTTCAACCTTGGTGCGACCTTGGCCAAGCTTCACCAGCCGGAGCAGGCTCGCCAGCAACTCCTTCAGGCAATTCAACTCGACCCAGCCGAGCCGCAGGCACACTTTCAACTCGCCGCAGTCTTGCGAACGCTCGGCTATACAAATCAGGCCCAGGAGCAACTCGCAATCTATCAGAATCTTCAGCAGGTAAAAGCTAGTCGCGATCTTGCTGCGAATCGCTCCAGTCAGGCCGCACAGCAACTTGCTCTCGGTGGGGCACAACATATCCAGCAGGCAGTTTCGCTCTATCGCGAAGCCCTTGCAGCCCAACCGCAGAACGCGACCATCGCCTTCAATCTAGCTCTTGCGCTCGACCGCATTGGCGATACGGCTGCCGAGGCCGAGGCCCTCCAACAAGCAACGCAGCTCAACCCAGCCTTTGCTGCTGCTCAAAATCAACTGGGGTATCTGGCAGCGCATGACAACCATCCCGTGGATGCGGAACGTTACTTCCGCAAAGCCATCGATATCGCTCCGCAGTTTGCGGAAGCGCACAACAATCTCGGAACGCTGCTGGCAGAACAAGGCCGCGATCACGAAGCGGAACAGTATTTTCTGGCGGCCGTCACCGCCAATCCCCTTTTCACTCAGGCGTGGATCAACCTGGCGGCGACTCGCGCAAGTAACGCCCATTTCGATCTCGCACAACAAGCCATCCATACCGCTCTTCGCCTGCAACCAGATAACTCAGAAGCACAACGCCTCCAACAGATGCTCGCAACCGCACAGGCCTCACGGCAATGATGCTTCCCTGCCGTGGTATCTTCAAATCGATCATGAGGGACGTTCTTGATTAGGGTCACGCGACGTTCATTTATCTCTGGCCTGCTGGCGGCATCGGTCACACAGATGCCGGCCCAGACCGGAGGCATGTCCAGTCAACCAACTCAGGCTCAGCCTCGCAGACCTCTCAGCGGAAAGCCCTTCTCGCACTTCACCGACGTCGCCATACCCGCTGGCCTTACTTCCCCCACCATCTATGGCGGCATCGACACCATCAAATACATCGTGGAATCGATGGGCGGCGGCTGTACCTTCTTTGATTTCGACAACGATGGCTGGATGGATATCTTCATCCTCGGCGGCACACGCCTCGAAGGTGCACCCGCAGAGGCTACCAACCGGCTCTACCGTAACAACCGTGACGGCACCTTCACCGATGTCACAGTCCAGGCAGGTCTGCATCACGTCGGATGGGCCTGCGGCGTCTGCGTAGGCGACTACAACAACGATGGAAACGAAGACTTATTCTGCACCTACTACGGCCAGAACAAGCTCTATCGCAACAATGGCGACGGCACCTTCACCGATGTCACTCAAGCTGCTGGCCTCGCCAACTCCATTCCACGATTTGGTACCGGCGCCAGCTTTCTCGATTACAACCGTGATGGTTTCCTCGACCTTTTCGTAGCCAACTACGTCCAGTTCGACCTCGAACACCCACCCATCCCTACACCTCAAAATCCCACCTGCACCTACGAAGGAGCGCTGGTCTACTGTGGCCCACGAGGTCTCAATGCAGGCTACCACTCGCTCTATCGCAACAACGGCGACGGCACTTTTACAGATGTCAGCAAAGCCTCTGGCATTGCTGCTGTCCGTGGCTCCTATGGTCTGTCCGTCGTTGCCGCAGACTTTGATAACGATGGCTGGCCAGATATCTTCGTCGCCTGTGACTCCACTCCCAGCCTCCTCCTCATGAACAATCACGACGGCACCTTCCGCGAGGAGGGTTTATTGCGTGGGGTTGCCGTCAGCGGCGATGGATACGAGCAGGCAGGAATGGGCGTGGGAGTCGGCGACATCAATCTCGACGGCAACGCCGATCTTTTTGTCACCCACTTCCAGCGAGAAGCCAACGGCCTCTACCTCAACAAGGGTGCAGCCGACTTTGACGATGTCACCCGCGAAGCTCGCATCGGCGTCGAAACTCGCTATGTCGGCTGGGGAGCGGCAATCGCCGATCTCGATAACGACGGTCTCCCCGACATCGTCATGGTCACAGGCAACGTCTACCCGGAGATCGAAAATCGTTATCCGCAGTATCCCTTCAAAGGTCCACGCATTGTCTTTCGCAATCTCGGCGATCATACGTTTGAGGAACTCATCGAGACCGTGGGCCCAGCCTTCCAGCAAAAGCACGCCAGTCGCGGTCTCGCCATGGGCGACTTTGACAACGATGGAGACCTCGACATCCTCATCATGAACGTCAATGAACCACCATCGCTTCTACGCAATGATGCTCCAGCCAACAACCATTGGATCAAGGTCCGCCTCATCGGCACCAAATCAAACCGCAGTGCCATCGGCAGCCGAGTACTCGTTCACTACGGTGCACGCTCCCAGTCGCAGCAACTGCTCAGCCAGTCCAGTTATCTGTCCTGCAACGATCCGCGTCTGCACTTCGGCCTTGGAGAACCGACCATGGTCGACCTTGAGATCTACTGGCCCAACGGCCTGCACGAGACCTACAAACATGTTGCAGCCGACCAACTCATAACCGTGCGCGAAGGCACAGGCATCATCCCCGGCAAAGGTTGGCCCATCCACAACACCGACAAACCAGAAGCGCATACTCCCCATAAAACCTGAGCACCTCTAAGCCATCCACACACCAACTCGCAACACACATACAAGATCTGTCTACACCCAAAGAAATTCAAACTGTCTGCAATCGTTATCAGCGTTCCGAGGATCAAATTCATGCCAGTCCGCAAGACGACCCATTCCGCCATAATCTCCAGGCTCATCGCGCTCCTGCCTCTACCTGTCCTTCTCCTCACCGGCCTCGCCCTCGCTCAGGCACCCGCCACCAACGACCCACAGCAGTATGGCCCCTACAACCTGCAGGTCCTCCCCGATGGCATGGGTTTCCGCACTCCTCTCGCCAACCAGCACGACTCCGTCCTCCTCGCCGACTCTCCTTGGACCATCTACTGCTGGGTCAACCTTCAGCAGCCCATCACAACGTTGCAACTCGTCGGCGGTCTGGGCAACGTCACTGCCTACACTCCCCGTTTTCTCGCCCTCGAGCCCGGCAAACTCACCCTCTGGATGGGCCTCAACAACTCCCTCTCGGTCCCGGCAAAAATCATCCCCGGCCAATGGCATCTGCTCGCCGCAACCTTTGATGGCTCCCGCTTCCACATCATGGCCGACGAGCAACCCGCCGCCTCTGGCCCCTTGGCCTTAGGCAGCACCAATGCCGTCCTGCAAATCGCACCCACTGTC
>DAICZO010000138.1 GCA_027311125.1 Acidobacteriaceae bacterium | reverse complement strand
CGGTATGAGCGCACCCAGCCACATCTCGGCCCCCAAACTCTGGATCGTCCTCGCACGCGCCTACGGCTCAGCCTCCGCCTACGTCCAGCGCGCCATCGCCGCCCAGGGCCTCTGCCTCTCCGACTTCATGGTCCTCGAAGTCCTCCTCCACAATGGTCCGCTCACCATCTCTGCCATCGGCGACAAAGTCCTCCTCGCCAGCGCCTCCATGACCTCCGCCATCGACCGCGTCGAGCAGCGCGGCTTCGTCCAGCGAACCACCTGCTCCAGCGATCGCCGCATACGCCTCATCGCACTCACCCCCGCTGGCCGCCACTTCATCACCGATCTCTTCGCCCAGCACCAGCAGGACCTCGAACTTCTCACTGCCGGCCTCACCGAAACCGAGCGAAAACATCTCTACTCCGGGCTCAAGAAAATCGGCCTCACCGCCCAGGCCGCCACCGTCCCCGATCTCCCTCAGGACCACATCAAGTTCTCGTAACACGCACCACCAGAAAGCAGGCAAACCATGCTGACCATTCGCAAAAGCAACGAAAGAGGCCACGCCAACCACGGCTGGCTGGACTCCCACCACACCTTCTCCTTCGCCAACTACTACGACCCCGCCCACATGGGCTACCGCGCCCTCCGCGTCATCAACGAGGATCGTGTCGCCCCCGCCCGCGGCTTCGGAACTCACAGTCACCGCGACATGGAGATCATCACCTACGTCCTCTCCGGTGCGCTCGCCCACAAAGACAGCATGGGACACACCGAAACCCTCGGCCCCAACGAGATCCAGCGCATGTCCGCCGGCTCCGGCATCACCCACAGTGAGTTCAACGGCTCCGACTCCGAGCCCGCACACTTCCTGCAAATTTGGATCGAACCCAAAACCCTCGGCATCCAACCCAGCTATCAGCAGTTCAAATTTGCCCCCGAGGAGAAGCGGAATCAGTTCAAAGTCATCGCCTCCTCCAACCCCGTCCCCGGTGCAGCCACCATCCACCAGGACGCCACCGTCGCCGTCGCCGAACTCACCCCCGGCCACGACCTCACCTACCCCCTCGCCAGCCAGCGACACCTCTGGCTCCACGTCATTCACGGCGAGGTCGTCGTCAATGGAAAGACCCTGCTCACCGGCGATGCCATCGCAGCCGACAACGAGACAGAAATCAAACTTTCCGCACAAGGTTCTCTAACCAGTGAGATCATTCTCTTCGATCTCGCGTAACCTCAACGCAGCCTCACCCCGACCTTCGGCTGGGTCAGCAACCGCCAGCCAGCACTGTTTTGCACCAACACTCTTCCAAGGAGATTCACTATGAACCGTCGCCTCTTTACCGCCCTCGTCACCGGCCTGCTCCTCACCGGAGCACAGGCCTTCGCCCAGCCCTCCACCTGGACCATCGACAAGAACCACTCCCAGATCAACTTTCAGATCCGCCACATGGGCGTCAGCAACGTCCGCGGCTCCATCAGCGGAGTCACCGGCACCATCGTCTGGGACGATAAGGATCCCTCCAAGTCCAGCGTCTCCGCCACCGCCGACACCACCACCGTCACCACCAACAACGAGGCCCGCGACAAGCACCTCAAGTCGCCCGACTTCTTCAACGTCGAGAAATTCCCCACCCTCGCCTTCAAGTCCACCTCCGTCAAGCGCGCCAACGGTAAGCTCGAGATCACCGGCGACCTGACCCTCGATGGCGTCACCAAGCCCATCACCTTCGAGGTCGACGGCCCCACCGCTCCGCAAAAAGGCATGGGCGGCAAGCTCGTCACCGGCCTCTCCGCCAGCGGAACCCTCAAGCGCAGCGACTATAACTTCGGTTCCAAGTTCGCCGCTCCCATCCTCGGCGACGAAGTCATCTTCACCATCGACGTAGAAGCCAACCAGTAAGCAGCACCATCACCCCGCATCAACCGACAGCTCTTCTCCGCCGCTTCCACCGGAGAAGAGCTGTCGTTCCTTCACCGCAACCCCAACTTGGTAGAATAGAAGACTGTGACTCCCCCCGCCATTCTCGAACAACCCACCTCCACCACGCCTCGTCCCAAAGTAGGCTTCGTCTCCCTCGGCTGCCCCAAGAACCTCGTCGACTCC
>DAICZO010000132.1 GCA_027311125.1 Acidobacteriaceae bacterium | reverse complement strand
TGAGTGCTCATCGAGGATGATGGTAAATCAGGAGAGGGGTGGTGGGGCGGGTTAGGCTGGGATGCTGTCTTTATGGGTCACAGCGGGTCGGAGCAGACGGCGTGCGATGTGGCTTCCTACGAGGATCAGGGGTTTTTCGATGGCGACGTAGAGCAGGGCTGGGATACCGAGAGCTCCGAGTATGAGCGCAGGGATACGAATCCACAGGGAGAGCTCCGCCATGGGATAGAAGATGATCCAGAAGACGACGATGTGGCTGAGATAGATGCCGTAGGAGTGCTCCGCAATCCAGTGAAAGAGCTTGTGGATTGGGTTGGATTGTCCTTCGTGGGTGTTGGCGTAGAGGACCCCGAGCAGCAGGGAGAGAGCCCATGCGCGGTGCATTTTGTTGCCGAGGCTGACGTTATCGTGGGGGCCGAAGAGGACAATGATGGCGAGGACGGCGAGTGGCCAGACCCAGGCTGGGAGCTTCCAGTTCCAATGCTTACTGCGGATAAGGTCGAAGGCGAGGATTCCGGAGGTGAAGCAGGGGGCATAAAGGAAGACGTTGAGGCGCCATGAGATGCGAGGAACGGTGAGGGCAAGGAGGACGGAGAGAATCCACAAGGCGATGGAGCGATAGCGCCGCTTGCCGCGAATGGCAAAGTAGGCGAAGGGCAGCATGACGTACATCTGGACTTCTAGTGGCAGGCTCCACAGAGGACTTAGGATGTCGCTGCTATAGGTGAGGTTCTGGGTGAGGGCGAGATTGGAGAGGAAGTCTTTGATGCCGATCCAGATGTAGGTCTGTCCGGGATCGGAGGGGATGCGGAAGAACGCAACGAACAGGACGCAGAGAATGGAGAGCGGGTAGATGCGGAAGAAGCGTCGAAGCCAAAAGGCAAGAACGAGCGAGGTGTCGCTTTCGGCAGTAACTTCGAGTCTCTGTAATGAGGCCATGAGAACAAAGCTGGTGTGGACGAAGAAGATGATGACGCCGAAACGCCCGAGGCTGCCAAAGCTTCGGTGGTGGAGGGTCGCGGCCAGATGAGCGAAGAAGACCGAGGAGACCGCTACGGCGCGGAGGAGGTCGAGGTTGACGGAGATATCTTTGTGTGGCGTGGCTGGCATGTCTTCTCAGTGGGGCGATATCAAGTGCAATTGGAACATGATTTGGGCGACAGGTGGTTGATTTAAAGGCTGGGTTATTTCGTGGATTTATTTTTGGCGAGGCAGAGCGGCGGCGAACGATGCCAGCGAGGCGGGTAGTTAGTGCCGTGGCGAGGGACTGGATTTGAGGCTTTGTGAGATTTCGGCGAGTTTACTGTCGAGTGCGATGGACGCGACATTTTCATGATTCATGCAGAACTCCCGGCTTGCGGCGGGGTGGAAGCGGAAGAACCGTTGTGAGGTGAGTTGTCTAGAGAAGCGGCAATCGTCGGGTTCCAGGATGATGAGAGGGAATGAGTCGAACGCCGCGGGGTCGTCGCAGAAGAGATCTCTTTCTGCTTCTTCGACGTCGATTTTAATGAGGAATGGGACGTAGTGCGCAGCGGATTTGGAGGCGAGGAGTGTCTTGAGCGAGGTGGTTTGGACACTGAGACGCTGCGACTCGGTGCCGAGGTGGTAGGCCATGGGACTTTCGTTGAAGACGAGATTGGCGAAGCCATCGGAGGCGGCGATAGCGGCCTGTCGGAGGTCGACATCGAGGCTGGAACAGTTTGCGTGGAGAAGTGCGAAGTTGTCGGGAGCAGGTTCTATTGCGACGATGTGAGCCTGGGGATAACGAGCCGCGAACCAGGTAACACTGGCTCCGATGTTTGCGCCACAATCGATGATCAGAGGCTGTCGGCCAGCGGCGAGGATGTCTTGGTAGAGGCGCTGGATGGCTGCTCCGTGGGTGCCAGTCGGCATGTTGTACTGCCTCTGGGAGAAGCATTGGCTGATGGCGAGACGGTCGGTGTCGCTCCAGCGTCGGTGCTGAATGGAGTAACTGCGGCTAATGTAGGTGACTCGAGTGAGTTTGAGATCCGGGGAGATGCCGTTGTTGGCTACGCGCCCGGCATAACGTACGAGAGGCCGAGCCAATCGAAAGGCGAGGCCGCCTAGAGGCGTTGCTGCAACCTGATCGAGTACTCCAGCCATGGTGGTGGGATTACATTCTCAACCAATGGACAGGACGTAAGATTTTGCTGGAGTGATTTAACGACGCAGACTTGCCGCAGCAAAGTTGTGGCGAGGGTAGCGGGGTGACTAGATGCCGAGGCCGAAGTCTACGTCCTGGTTG
>DAICZO010000131.1 GCA_027311125.1 Acidobacteriaceae bacterium | reverse complement strand
GTCCAGAAGGTCTCGAAGACGAGCGGGATGCGCAAGGTGAGGGGGACGGCAACGACGAGGTAATACCGAGTCTGGAGGTTGTCGTGATAGGCGAGGAAGGCAAGGTATCCGGCAGCCCAGAAGAGGAGCGCGGCGATGAGGGGGTTGTTACGGTAGCGGCGGAGATCGATGAGAACGAGAACGACGGCGAGGAGGGCGAGGGAGTAGAGGAGATGACCGATCCATAGGCCGTCGGCGACGGTATCGGAAATGATGGCGAGGGCGGTGGCGGGGGTGATGCCGGTGTATGCGTTGGCGCTGAAGAGGTAGCGATAGTCCGAGAGGAAGTGGGGGCGAACAAACAAGAGAAAGTAGGCGAGCCAGGTAACAATTGCAGTCGCAGCGGCGGGAGTGGCGAGACGCAGGAAAGGACGCAGGCGATATCCTGCACGCGCCCAGAGCAGCCATGCGATGGCAGGCAAGAGGAAGATGGCGGTGGTCTTGGTGAGGACCATGAGGGTTAGGAGCAAACCAAGTAATGCCGGGGGAAGGGGGTAAGGGGCAGAGCGGAGCAGGCGTTCGGGGGAGGCGTGGGTCCGCAGCTCTGCTGGACCGAGGTAGCTGGCTGTGAGAAGGGCGAGAAGGGTGAGGAGGATGAGGAGTGGCTCCAGGATGGCCATGCGGGTAAAGGCGTAGCAGAAGGGGCTGACGGCGAGCAGGAGCACGGCGATGCCCGGCGCGAGGGAGTTGCGGGGGGCTCCTGAGAGCCGCTGCCAGCGGGCGAGGAGCGCGTAGGAGGCCAGCAGGATGAGAGCAAAGGTGCCCACGGTAAGGGCGCGCGCGGCGACTGCACTGACTCCGGTGAAGTGGAAGACGATGGATTCGAGCAGTGGCCAGACGGGGAGTGCGGCGGCGGGGTTGAAGTCTCCGGGGACGTACCAGTGGCCGCGTTGGAAGTGGCGGATGGCTGCGTCTCCGTACCAGCCTTCGTCCGTGTATTTGGACCAGTCCATCCAGGGGGAGTGGTTGGGGAAGTCGGCGTTGAGATGGAAGGCGTGGAGGGCGAGGAAGACGACAGAGAGCAGCAGCAGGAGGCCGCGGACGAGATGCACGGCCGTGAGGCGAGGTGCCCGAATTGGAGATGTGCTGGTCATCACTCTTGATGAGCTTAATGAGTAAGACGTGTGGTTGTGGCTGTGGTTTTAGCGTATTACAGATGGGAGAGGCACACCAGCGCAGAGTGGCTGCGGGCAGAACATCTGCCGGAAGCGGCGGGAGAGGCACGGCAGAGTGATGTGAGTGCTGCCGAGCTGGAGAGCGATTTTACTCGTAGGAAAGAGCTTCGATGGGGTCTTTGCGAGCGGCTTTGAGTGCTGGATAGAGGGCTCCGAGGAGGGCTCCGGCAAAGGCGATCAGGACAGCGTTGGCGACCCAGTTGGGGGTGACGGCGAACTCGACGGTGGGAGCGGTCTTGTGGAGGATGGCGCGCAATAGATAAGTGACAGCGATGCCGGTGGCGATGCCGGTAAAGGCGAGGAGTCCGGTCTCGCGCAGGACGATGCCAACGATATAGAGCCGGGAGGCTCCGAGGGATTTGAGGATGCCGATCTCGCGGGTTCGCTCCATGACGGCGGTGTACATGGACTGGAAGATGACGATGAAGCCAATGATGACGGCGATGCCGATGACGATGCGTAGTCCGATATTGAAGGCGGGTAGTTTGTTGGGGGTGAGGGTGGAGAGGAATTCGTCAAGCGTCTGGATGTCGTACTCCTGCATGCCGGGGGTAGCGAGGATCTCCTTGCGGACGAGGTCTTGATTTTTGAGGTCGTCGGTTTTGAGGTAGAAGACGCTGGCCTTACCGGGGGTTCCACCGATTTCGTTCATGGTTTCGAGGGGGATGAACTTGCGTCCTCCCTTGCCGTTTTCTACGATGCCGCAGATGTGGAAGGGGTGGTGGAGCACCTCCATGGTGTCGCCGACTTTGAAGCCTTTGGCGGCCTGAAAGTCGTCGATGATGAGGTCGTCGGGGCCCGTGAAGGGGCCGCCGGAGAGGAATACAAAGGGCTTGAGATCGTTGTAGCTTTTGAAATCGATGCCGTAGATGTTTTCAAGGCTTTTGCCGGCGGTGAGCTGAATGTTGACGGGGGCAGCAACGACGACGTGAGGCAAGGTGCGGAGGACATCGGCGACTTTGCTGGAGGCTGCGGCTCCGGACATGCCAATAAGGTTGGAGGCGGTGCCGGGATGGGTGATCATGTCCATGCCGATGCCGGAGGTGCGGGTGCGCTGGCCGTTGAGCATGCCCAACATGATGGCAGCGATGGAGAGGATCATGATGACCTCGATCGCAACGGCGAAGACGCTGATGATGGAGCGGAGAGGACGGTGGACGAGGTTGCCGACGACGAGCTTATTCATTCTGTTAACAGTGTATGGGAGAGACGGGATGGGGCCTATGCGGGGTTAGGAGGGATAGGGCTGGATTGGGATGGATTGGTCGATGGGATAAGGGGCGGCGCCGGTGATGTCGTGGCAGAGGTGGTCGGCGGTGGCGGGTGGCAGCAGGAGATAGTGGCTGTCAGGCTGGCGAAGGTTGGTGAAGTCGTACTGGCTGCAGATTTGCCATCCGGCGAGGGACATGTGCTTGCTCATGAGGTAGATCTGGCTGCGGTTTCCGAAGATGAAGTCGGGGTTGCGGCGGGCGCAGGCTTCGGCGCGGAGTGGCGTGGTGAGGCGGGCTGGTGCACGTCCGTTGACGAGGCCAGCGAGGTCACAGATCTGGGCCTGGGAGAAGTATCCGATGTAGCCGACGTCAAAGGCCGCTCCGAGTTTTCCCTGGAGCAGATTGAGATGCTCACTCTCAAAGTGGGCGAGGGTTTCGGCGCGCACGGTGAGGACGTGGTACATCAGCTTGACTTCGAGAGGCTGGGCGATGAGGAAGATGGCGAGGATGGCGTAGACGAGCAGTTTGTCAGCCGGACGTGTGAACTGCTGGGATGCTGTTGACTGTGGGGATGAAGCTGGAGGGAGGTGGGGCAGCCGGGCTACTTCGAGGATGTTCCAGAGGATAGAAAAGAAGTAGGTCCAGACGAGGTAGCGGGCGCCTTGAATCTCCTGTCCACGGCTCATGGCGAGAACGATGGTGACAGGGAAGACGGAGTTGGCGATGAGGGCTGGGAGGTTAAGCCGTCCAGCTCTGTGGACGAGAGCCAGCGTGACGAGCCAGAAGAGGAGCAGGCCGATGCCAAAGGAGAGTGCGCCGCCGAGGACCTGCGGGGTGGAGGTAAGGACAGATCGCCAGGAGGAGATGCCGTGGGATTTGGCGAGGGCAGTGTCCGGAAGCAGGACGTGCATTTTGAACAGGATGACAGCAAGTGCGAGGAGGCTGCCGAGGAGCAGGTGGCTGGACTGCAACAGCGCGCGAAAGGAGACTCGATAAGAGTGGCTGTCGTGCTGGGCACGATTGAGGATAAGGATGAGGGTGGCCAGCACGCATGGCAGGAGGAACTCGGTGCGCAGAAGTACGGCGGAGAATCCGAGGAGGACGAAGGCGAGATATTCGGCAAGAGTGGTGGTAGTGCGGGACGACTGGCGAAAGGTGAGCCAGGCGATGAGAGCGACGAGGCAGATGGCCAGGCCGGTCTCCATACCGTCGTCGAGCCAGCGGACGGTACCGGGGGATGCGATGAAGCAGAGGAAGACCAAGCCGAGCAGGCGGGCGATGGGCGAGCGTTGGATGGTATTGCGGGTAAAGAGCAGGGCGAGGCCAGCAAAGAGGCTGAGGTGGGCGAGGCTGGACACGGCGCGAGGGAGATCGGGTGAGGTAAAGACGCTGCGCAGCAGAGCGAGGAGGATAACGTAGAGCAGGCTGGAGGCTCCGTAACTGGGAGTGACTCCATCGTAGGTGATGTGGTGGGTGAGGTAGAGATTGTCGGCGAAGCGGAGATGGATGAGCGCGTCATCCTGAATGGCGGGCCAGGAGAGGACGATCCATGCGACGAGCCAGAGCAGGAGGAGAGGTAGAACGATTCGGTAAGCTTTGCTCATGAACGAGGATGGTCCTTGGCCGGATGATACTGGATTGAGATTTCGCCTAAGCAGTGACTTTATATCTTTGATGCAAGTGCGCGCGGATTTTGTTTTTGAGCAGGTCGAAGCGACCTGCCAGCCAGATGCTGAGCCCTACGATGACTGAGAAAATCATCCATTTTTCTATTGCGCTTGCGTGGTTATAAGGAAGGACTGCGGCGATTAGGACAAGCAGAGGAAAGTGAATGAGATAGAGGGTAAAAGTACCGTCTGCTATGTGGCGAATTCGGGTGATTATGGCTTTACTCTGAATCTGAGGAAGGTGGCTGGCCAGAAGGAGCAAGAAGAGCATGATCGAGGCTGCAGGCAGGCCAACCAGGTAGAAGTCTTCTGCTGCTCGACGGAGGCCCAGCGTATGGATGGGTCGATGGTATCCGAAAAAGGTAAGGTCGCTGAGGATCGGGATTTTTTGCTGCCAGGCAAAGTGGGACTGGAAGCTGAGGCTTTTGATCAAGCGATAGGAGAGGTAGCTGGAGAGGAGACTCACGACGGCGAGAATCGCGAGAGCAACGCGCGATTTTCTGAGGACTTGATAGGCGTCGTAGCAGATGCAACCCAGAAACCAGAGTGGCATGAGGTAGAGGATGGGTGCGCCTACGATGACAGCCAGTGCGAGTGCGAAGAGCCACTTATTTCTGCCGCCAAAAAAGAAGATGCCGTAGAAGATGTAGTACATGCACTCGTAGCTAAGCGACCAGAAGGGGGAGTTCGACAGCAGGGGCATATCGAAACCCCAGAACTGTGAGGTAAAGGTGAAGTTGGCGAAGATCT
Organism: Acidobacteriaceae bacterium; assembly: GCA_027311125.1. Taxonomy (GTDB): domain Bacteria; phylum Acidobacteriota; class Terriglobia; order Terriglobales; family Acidobacteriaceae; genus Edaphobacter. Next base: position 2,363 of record DAICZO010000131.1, on the reverse strand, counting down.
TGAGGAGCGGATACTGCAGGCCAGTACCCCAGTAGTGGGTGTAGAACGAGGGATTGGCTGCGAGCGAGACGAGATCGCAGAGGAGCGTGATCAGGATGGCGGGGATGACTACGGAGTAGATACGGGAGAAGCGGTCAATGGCGTAGTCCTGCGAGGTGTTGACACGGGTAGTGGTGACGAAACGGATGACGAATCCTGAGAGCACAAAGAAGACCGATACGGCACCAAAAGCCCAGCGGGTTCTATCGCTCCAGCCGACGGAGAACATGGACTGTGTGAGATGTCCGTAGGTGACAGCTATGGCCGCACCAAATCGGATTAGATCGAGCAGGAGTGACGCGTTATTGGATATCTGCTTGAACCTCCGCGGCTGCATTTGATCCATGGTTTTCTAATCTCGTTGTGATGGTTGCACTGTGAGGATCTTAGGTTGGAAGTGATCCGCCTGCGGTGGCGGGCGGCAGGGTTTTGCCGAGGCCGACGGATGTACGCAGGCGACGCGTGACCGTGGTCGGCTCTGGTCCTGCTACGAGGGTGCCGATGATTGGCAGGAGATAGGCCGCGGCCAGGGCGGCAACGATGATGCTCCAGGCACCGAACCACATGGTGTAGATTGCACCATCCAGCATTCCCTCTGGGGCGATGTGGGCAAAGAGGGCAACGACGAGAAGCCCCCAGGGAGATTTTTGGGCGTTTCCGCAGAGGGCATCGAAGATGGTGAATAGCAGTATCCAGACGAGCGGTGCTACGACCAGGACTCCGGTCCACTTTGCCATGTGAAAGGCTTCCGCAGTTGGAGTGAAGGAGATACCAGTGGTGGTGTCTTCTTCCGAGATGATGCCGCCGATCTCGCGTGCGAATGCGTTACCTGCGCCACCGGAGGGTTTATTGGGCCACAGGAAGTGTGGAACCCAATTGGCGAAGTCGAGATAAATTCCCTGAAGCCCGAAGACTGATCCTTGATCGGTGACGTTGATGAGGGCATCATCGGCAGAGATCATGGTGAGGCGATCCATGAAGCCCTGGGGTCGATTGTAGTAACCGCCAGTTCTTTCTTCGGGGTTTTCGGCTTGACTGCGGATATACTCCCGGCGCATAGAGCCCAGGTCTCCCAGGAGGGAGACTGAAAGCTCGATCCGGTCGATCAGAGTGGCGTTCTCCGTTTGGAGGTTTCTGCCGACCTGCGAGTAAGGAACGAGATACATCACCAGAAAGACCGCAGACAAGATCAGGTAGACAAGTTGTGTCGAACTAAGTTTGTAGCGCAGAGCAGACGCGGCAACGAGCCAGCATAAAAATGGATAAAAGATGCCTTCTTTGGAGAAGCCGATGAGGCCGAAAAAGAGATTGATACCTATGGTCAAGGCCAAGAGCCCATTGATGCTGCGAGTTCCTCCGCTCTTCTTGATGACATGGGTTGTACCAAGAATTACGGCCAGTGGTAGGAAGCGATTGACCTGCATGACTGCACTGAGAATCGATCCGCTGCCATGAGGGATAAGGATAGCGGCGACAACGAGTGAAGTCCCGAGAAACAGGCTACCGATGGTGGCGTTTCTCATGTCCTTGTCTTTGACGACATTTTCGAGAAGGGCACGTTTGCCAACTAGTTTTCGACTGACAAATACGGCGAACAACATGGCGGTGATGCCGCCGGTGAAGACTTGCGCGGTAAGTATGGGAGCATTAAGGTTAGACTCGCCGGGCTCACCAAGAAATGCCTTCCAGACGATACCAAAGATAAAGCCGAGTACGGCGTAGAAGAAGACATAGCTACCGGATGGTCGGGTAAAGCCTCCGGCCAGGTTGAAGGCGATGGTAGCAATGACGATGAAGAGGAAGCAGTAGATGCTGAAGGTGAAGCCGGTTCCCTGGAGTTGCTGGAGCGCTACGAGGATGACCGCGGCGCCGGTTGCGAGCGGAAGCGGAATGCGTTCTGGGAAGGGCAATCGCACGTAGCCATGAGTCTACCAAATGGGCCGTGCTAGCCGGGCAGGGTGCAGGTGGTTAGCGAGGTGGGAGGGAGTGCATATTTCCGAAGCAATCTGCGCGGACGCAGGCAGTGGCGGAGGTGTCGCAGTGGAAGGCTGGATTGGCGGATGACGCGGTGACGTTGCAGGTTCGCTCGAGCAGAACGAAGTCGGGATACTGCACGGTGACGACGTAGTGCTGGGCGATGTAGTCCGAGAGTTGCGGGAATTGGGTGGAGGTGCCTGGACCGGTGACGCGGGGCCAATCTTCGTTCATATAGAGGATGAAGCGGGGATTGGAGGCGTTGAGTGCGTCCATGAAGCGCTGGCGCAGGCGTATGATCTCGGGGTTATTTACATCGTGATAGAAGTGGTAGTCGTACAGGAATGGGG
>DAICZO010000126.1 GCA_027311125.1 Acidobacteriaceae bacterium | reverse complement strand
CTGCTACCTTCCTGTTTTGCTGCTACATAGACGAGATGGATCAGGTTTGGTTTGTGGTTGCCTGCGAGGCATTGGCGAGATAGATGCCGTGGGGAAGAGCCAGTGCTGATATGCTGCGACACGAGCCCCTACGATGACTTTAACGAAGCGCGACTATGGATTTTTGCTGGCAGGTGTGGTGTTGCTGGCCGTAGGTGAGGGTTTTGGGGTGGTCGGGCACGGAACTGCGGGGCATGGATCGGGCGTGCTGTTGCGGTGGGCTGGGTTGGCGATGTTGGCGGGGTATGCGTTGCGGCGGCGCTCGCTGACGCCGTGGATTTTTGTAGCGATGGTGGTGGGTGCGGAGTTGGGGATCGATGCGCCGCACTTTGCGGTGGGGCTGCGGGTTTTCAGCGATATCTTTCTGCGATTGATCAAGACGATTGTTGCACCACTGATTCTGGCGACGCTGATTACGGGGATCGCCGGTCATGGCGACATGAAGAGCGTGGGGCGGATGGCGTGGAAGAGCCTGGTTTATTTTGAGGTAATTACGACGCTGGCGCTGGTGATTGGGCTGGTGGCGATCCATGTGACGAAAGCCGGGGTAGGGTTGGCGGTGCCGGCGACGAGTGCAGGAGGGTTGTCGCCGAGTGGTGGCGGTGCGGCCGTGAGCCTGACTCCAGCGGCTGGGCAGAATGCTGCTCCAGCGTGGCAGGAGTTTGTGCTGCATGTGTTTCCGGAGAACCTGGTGAAGTCGATAGCCGAGGGGCAGATTTTGCAGGTATCGGTGTTCGGGGTGTTTTTCGGTATTGCGTTGGCGGCGCTGCCGGAAGAGAAGCGGGCTCCAGTACTGCGGCTGACCGAGAGTATCAGCGAGGTGATGTTTCAGTTTACGAACATTGTGATGTATTTTGCGCCAGTGGCGGTGGGAGCGGCGCTGGCGTATACGGTGGGGCAGATGGGAGCCGGGGTGCTGGTGAACCTGGGCAAGCTGGTGCTGACCTACTATGGGGCGTTGGTGGCGCTGGCGGGGTTGGTGTTGGTTCCGGTGATGCTGTTGTTTCGGATACCGGTGCTGGGGTTTGCGCGGGCGGTGGCCGAGCCTGCTTCGATTGCGTTCGCGACCAGTGCGAGTGAGGCGGCGCTGCCCCGGGCGATGGAGGCAATGGAAGCGTTTGGGGTTCCACGGAAGATTGTCGCGTTTGTGATTCCGGCGGGGTACAGCTTCAATATGGACGGTGCGGCGGTGTACCTGACGCTGGCATCGATGTTTGTGGCGCAGGCGGCGGGGCTGCACCTGAGCGTTGGAGAGCAGATTGGGATGGTGTTGCTGCTGATGCTGGCGAGCAAGGGAGTGAGCGGGGTTCCGCGGGCGACGCTAATGGTGCTGATGGCTACGGCTGCGTCGCTGCATCTGCCGGCGGAGCCGATCTTTGTGATTTTAGGTGTAGATGCTGTGATGGATATGGGGCGGACGACGGCCAATGTCGTGGGAAATTGCCTGGCTAGCGCGGTGGTGGCGCGGTGGGAGGGGGAGTTTCGGAGCGAGGCGGTGAGCGAGGTGGTGCTGGGAGGAATGGCGGAGTAGGAAGTGGTTGGACCGTTCGGCTGTGGCTGTTCGGTGGTCGACTTAGATGGTTGATATACTTGAGAGTCGCAGTTGAAGTTTGAAAAAGCATCAGGATTGGCATCGTGACATGCCGTGACGTTCGGGAGCGAGTGTCGCAGAACAGGTACGAATGAGCAACATTTTAGAGACAATCGACTCGCCGAAAGATGTAAAAGCGCTGTCCATGGCAGAGTTGGAGCAGTTAGCTGAAGAGATACGCGCACGCTTGATTGTGGGTGTATCGAAGACCGGCGGACATATTGGGCCCAACCTTGGCGTCGTGGAACTGACGCTGGCAATGCATTATGTTTTTGACACTCCAAAAGACAGCTTTGTTTTTGATGTGAGCCATCAGGCGTACGTTCACAAGCTGCTGACGGGACGTCGGGAGCACTTTGACACGATCCGGCAACCGGGTGGACTGAACGGCTTTATGCTGCGGACCGAGAGCGAGCACGACAGCTACGGTGCGGGCCACGCGGGTACGGCGCTGTCGGCTGCTCTGGGGATGGCCGTGGGGCGGGACATGTCTGGCGGCAAGGAGCACGTGATTGCGCTGGCAGGCGATGCGGCGTTTACGAACGGGATCTCGTTTGAGGCGCTGAACAACATTGCGATGCAGACGAAGCGGCTGATCGTGGTGTTGAACGACAATGCCTGGTCGATCGACAAGAATGTTGGAGCGATTGCGGAGTACTTCCACAAGATTGTGACCAATCCTACGATCAGTGGCCTGCATGATCGTGCAGCGGATTTGCTGGAGCGTTATGGCGGCAAGACGGTTCGACACGTCGCTCGGAAGGCGGAAGAGGCGGCGAAAGGTCTGATTGGTCCGGGAATGCTGTTTGAAGAGTTTGGCCTGAGCTACTATGGGCCGCTGGATGGACATAATCTGCCACTGCTGATTGAGACGTTTCAATTTTTGAAGAAGCAGAATAAGCCAGTAGTCCTGCATGCAATTACGCAGAAGGGTCGCGGTTTTCAGCCGGCGATCGAGAAGCAGAAGAAGTTCCATGGTCTGGGGCCGTACGACGCAGAGACGGGCGAGACCAAGCCTGCTGGCCAGAAGACTTACTCGGAGATCTTTGCCGAGACGCTAACGAAGCTGGCGACAGCGAACGATAAGGTGGTCGCGATTACGGCGGCGATGCCGAACGGGACGGCGCTGGACCTTTTCCGTCCGCATCATCCGAAGCGCTACTTTGATGTGGGTATTGCGGAAGAACATGCGGTGATCTTCGCGGCTGGCATGGCGACGAAGGGTTACAAGCCATTTTGTGCGATCTATTCGACGTTTTTGCAGCGGGCGTTTGATCAGATTGTGCACGATGTCTGCCTGCAGAATTTGCCGGTGGTGTTTTGCATGGACCGCGGCGGACTGAGCGGAGATGATGGCCCGACGCACCATGGGCTGTTCGACATCAGCTACCTGCGGGGTGTGCCGAACATGATTCACATGGACCCGAAGGACGAAGACGAACTGGCGGACATGATGTATACCGCGATGCTGCACGAGGGGCCGAGTGCGATTCGGTATCCGCGAGGCACGGGGCCGGGGGTTGCGACGAAGATGCAGCCGGTGGCGTTGGAGATCGGGAAGGCGGAGGTGATACGCGAGGGCTCGGAGATTGCCATCTTCGGGCTAGGCGCGATGCTGCCGGAGGCGATGAAGCTAGCTGCGATGCTGCAGGCGGAGGGTTATTCGGCGGCGGTGATTAATCCCCGGTTTGCCAAGCCGATCGATGCGGCGTGTGTCGCGGAGTATGGCAACAAGTGTGGACTGCTGATCACGCTGGAAGATCATGTGCTGGCGGGCGGATTTGGCTCGGCCGTGCTGGAGTCGTTGAACGTGCAGGAGTTGAATGTTCCGCTGGTGCGAGTGGGCTGGCCGGATAACTTTATCGAACACGGCAAGGTTGATTCACTGCGAGAGAAGTACGGTTTGACGGCGGAGGCTGCGCTGGCCAAAGTTCGTCCTTATATGGCGACTTTGGAGAGTAAGCGTCTGGCTTTGCGGTAGAGGTTAGACGGTAAGGAGTGCGAACGGGCTGCGGTTGCAGCCCGTTTTCCATTGTGTGCTGGATTGTTTCGTGGCGCTTGTTCTTCGCTCCGGACTGGAATCTCAGCTCGTGGGTGTTGGAGGTACCTAAGGCCGCGGCATTAGCGAGTTCCGATCATGCGGGGGAGGAGTTAGAGGGTTCGAGTCTGGCGATAGGCGAAGGTGC
>DAICZO010000125.1 GCA_027311125.1 Acidobacteriaceae bacterium | reverse complement strand
GTGATGTACCGCAGCAGCTCCGGAATCGAAAAGATAAAGTCACCCGTCGCTCCCTGCTGCTTCACCTCGCCATTCAGCCGAGTCGTCACCGTCAGCGCCGCTCCCGCAATCGGCTCCACCTCGTCCGAAACGATCGGCCCCACCGGGCAAAACGTGTCGAACCCCTTGCCCCGCGTCCACTGCCCATCGCTCTTCTGGATGTCCCGCGCCGTCACATCGTTCACAATCACATAGCCCCGTATATACGGTCGAACATCCTCCTCTGCACCAATCCTGCTGCAGCGCTTGCCAATCACGATCCCCAACTCGCCCTCATAGTCCACCCGCTTCGAGAGCTTCGGCATCACAATCGTCCCACCCGGTGCCAGCAGCGACGAAGGCGGCTTCAGAAACAGCAGCGGCTCCTTCGGTACCTCGTTGCCCAGCTCCGTTGCATGGTCGCGATAGTTCCGGCCCACGCACAGAATCTTCGATGGCGTCACCGGTGCCAGCAACCGCAGTGCCGACAAAGGCCGCGGCTCAAACCCGCCCGTCCCTGCCTCACTCCCGGCCATCCGCGCTGCCAGATCCTCTTCCGGCGGCACCATCGGCGCTACCGCCCACCAGCCATCGCCGCGTTCCTCCACCAGCGCATATCGTGGCACGTCAATCCCGCTTTCACGGCTCAGATACTTGCAATAACGCATAGTCCGGCTCCTCTGTCCTGCATGGTTTCAATCTCTACGGAGCGTGCAGCTCTTCCTGTACCTCCGCGCTGGCACTGCTCTCGTTGCCCGCATGGTCCACCGCCGTCACCCGATAAGCGTATCGCTGTCCTGGCACCGCGGTCAGATCGCTGAACCCCGGCCCCACCACCAGCTTCTCCGTCAGCCGTTCCACCGGCCCCACCAACCCGCCCGCATCGCCCACCCGCTGCCGATAGACCACATACCCCGCAAGATCCGCGTCCGTCACCGGCTCCCACGATAGGTCGATGCTGCCATGATCCGTGCTTGCCTGCGCACTCCCCGCCGCACTGCCACTGCCCGGTATCGCCGCCAGCCCCGTCGGAGCCGACGGCGGAAACACATCCCGCATCACCAGCGTCACCGGAGCCGAGGCCACGCTGCGCATCTCCAGCCGCTGCCCGCCCACCTGCACCGTTCGCACTCGCTGCGCCGTATACCGATAGCTCTCACCCATCTTCGCCGTCGCATCGATCGTTCCCGCCATCTGCTGCGACTCGGAGCCCAGCCGCTGCTGACCCGCCCGCAGCAGCACCTCGTCCGGCGCCTCGTCCGCAGCCGGCTTGGCTTTGCCCTCGCCTGCCTTGCTCGCTGTCGGCTCGGCACCCACCGCAGCTTCCACCACCCGCACCCGCTTCAACTCCACCGCGACCTCTGCCGCCGCCGGGCTCTGCCGCCATTCGATCATCCCGCCGTTCCGCTTCGCCGTAGCCCGCAGGTCCTCCACGACCGCTGCGGCCAATCCACTCGCCGCATACGCCGCATTCGATCCACCCGCAGCATGTCCCGTGGCGTTATCAATCACTACCGTGTACACCAGCAGTTGCACCGGATCGGCTGCCAGCGGCCCCGTCAGCACGTCCGTCGCCCAACTCGCCCCGGCATGGACCGCCAGCCGCTGCACCGGCACACACCCACTCGGCCTGGCCGCTGCTGTAGTCGTCTTCGCACTCGCCCTGGTATTTGCACTCGCCGACCCCACCTGCCGACAGATCTCCGCCGTCATCCCCCCACGGATCGTCAGCCCATCGGTCGTCTTCGCCGGGGTCGTCCAGTGCAGCACCACCTGGTCGCCAATCCGCTCCGCCGCCAGATCCCCTACCGGCTGCGGCAGCTTCAGCGAGGGCGGCCTCGGCGGCCCCGGGCTCGCACACCCCAGAACCTGCGTCAGCACCAGCCACAAAGCCACCGCTCCCAGCCCTCCAGAACGTCGCACAGCCGACATACACGCCGGACGTAGATTCTTGCAGCAGACTGCGTTACCGAGCTGGCCGTGGCGTGTCATCCGTCTCAGCCTAGCATTTTCAGCGGTTTGGAGCAGGCACACAAAATTCCAGAAAATAATTGAAAATAATCTAAAACTTTTGATACGGTTTGAACATCTGTTTATCAGGTAAACATAATCATGGCCAAAGCAAGACTCAACCCGACCGTTCCCCCTCCCGCGGAGCTGCTCGCCCTCGACGCCGCCCCTCTCTCCGAAGCCCTCAATCCGGATACCTCCGGCATCCAGATCGACTCCGAGGCTGCCGAAGCCTTCATCATCGAAAAACGCATCGGCGAACGCATCAAATACCTGCGCCTCAAGAAGTCCATGGGTCTCGTCGAGCTTGGCCGCCACACCGGCCTCTCCGCCAGCTTCCTCTCCCAGTTGGAGACCGGCCGGGTCGTACCCACCCTGCGCAATCTCGCCCGCATCGCCATGGTCTTCTCCAAAGACCTCAGCTACTTCTTCGATCCCGAGCCCCAGACCCTCTTCCGTGTCCACCGCCAGAAGGACCGTGTCCGCCTGCCGCAGACCGGTGTGGAAGATCCCACCTACTTCTTCGAGAGCCTCGGCTACCTCGTCCCCGACCGCCAGCTTGACCCCTACTTCGCGGAGTTTCTCCCGCTCAAGCCTGGCCGCGAAGCCCGTGCCCACCAGCACCTCGGCTGCGAGTTCCTCTACATGCTCTCCGGTCACCTCGACGTGCGCCACGGCGAGATGAACCACCACCTCGAACCCGGCGATGCCGTCTACTTCGACGCCAACACCATCCACAGCTATAGCTGCGCAGGCGACACCCCGGCCAAGGCCGTCATCGTCACCATGCAGCAGCCCATCCCGCTCCATCTAGGCAACAACGCCCGCAACGCCCAGCCCGGCAACCTGCCCGCAGGCCGCTTCCGCAATCTCAATACGGCTCCGGCCCGCGTCGCAGCCGAACCGCCACCGCTGGCCCGAAAAGTCCCCCAGCGCCCCCAGTAAAGCCAGCCTGTCCTTCAGAGGACATCCCAGCAACATCCGGGCGGGGTCATCGCCTCGCCCGGACCTTCTTGAACCCACGGCACTACAACTTTCAGGCCAGTTTTAATTCCTTCGCTGGATACCTTTTCCCCAGTCTCCAGTCCAACAATAAGTTCAGCACCGCCACCCGCAGTATCGGCTTCATTCAGTACCTCAGTACCAAGGCGCAGCCACTGGGCAATCCCTGCCCGCCGCTGCCCACACTCTTCCTTCAGAGGGCATGCATGTACGGTTGGAATCCGCTTCACATTGGACGCATCGCTGGTCTATCGCTCCTCATGGCCGGCAGCGCTCTCGGCCAGCAAAAACTACTCGCAGTCGACCCCGCACAGAGCAAGGTGAACTTTACCCTCGTCGACGTGCTCCACACCGTCAACGGAACCTTTCAGGTCCAGCAGGGCGACGTCAAGTTCGACAACCACACCGGCGCCATGTCCGGCATCATCGAGGTAGGCGTCGGCACCGGCCATAGCGGCAACGATATCCGCGACCGCCGCATGGCCGACAACATCCTCGACGCACCTCACTTCGCCCTCGCCACCTTCGAGCCCAAAAAGATGCACGGTACCATCGCCCCCACCGGCGACTCCACCGTCCAGGTCGACGGCATCTTCACCATCCACGGCGCACCCCACGACATGACCGTCGCCATGAAGGTTCACATCGACGGCAACCACGCCACCGCCACCACCCACTTCGTCGTCCCCTACGTCAAGTGGGGCATGAAGGACCCCAGCACCTTCGTCCTGCGCGTCAATAAAGAGGTCGATATCGACCTCACCCTCGTGGGCGGTATCGCACCCGTCTCCACCACCACCGCCACCGGAACCACCCCCGCCGCACCCGGCATGGCACATAACGGCGCCCAGTAAAGCAACCCCGCGAGCGCAATCAACTTAAGCGATATGGTAGAGAGGCCCTGAAACGGAGGTCTCTCTTCCATGCGTACTCGTTGCCGGTCTGCTGTCCTTCTGCTCCTCGCGGCTGCCATCCTCGCTCCCCTCGCTCAAGCCCAGCAAAAACTCCTCGCCCCCACGCCGCCCATGGGCTGGAATAGCTGGGACTCCTACGGCCTCACCATCACCGAGTCGCAGTTCCAGGCCAACGTCGACGTCCTCGCCGCCCGCCTCAAGCCTCTCGGCTACCAGTACGCTGTCGTCGACGAGGGCTGGTACCTCGCCAATCCCGAGGCCGCCAACCACTCCCAGACCCTCCAGTACCGCATCGACGCCAACGGCCGCTACCTGCCCGCTACCAATCGCTTCGCCTCCGCCACGGGCGCCGCCGGCTTCCAGCCCCTGGCCGACTACGTCCACGCCCGCGGCCTCAAATTCGGCATCCACATCATCCGCGGTATCTCCAAACAGGCCGTCGCCGCCAACCTCCCCGTCGCCAACAGCAGCTTCCACGCCGCCGACCTCGCCGACACCTCCGACACCTGCCCATGGAACCCCGACAACTTCGGCGTCCAGGACAATCCCGCCGGCCAGGCCTGGTACGACGCGCTCTTCCAGCAGTACGCCGCCTGGGGCGTCGACTACATCAAGGTCGACTGCATCGCCTCCCACCCCTACAAAGGCGACGAGATCCGCATGATCCACCGCGCCATCCAGCGGTCCGGCCGCCCCATCGTGCTCAGCCTCTCGCCCGGCCCCGCCCCGCTCGATAAGGCCGCCGAGGTCGCCGCCAACGCCCAGGTCTGGCGCATCTCCGACGACGTCTGGGACCGCTGGCTCCGCCCCGCTGACCAGCACTTCCCCCAGGGAGTCAAAAATCAGTTTGCCATCATCGCCAGTTGGGCCCCGCAGGTCCGCCCCGGCAACTGGCCCGACGCCGATATGCTTCCCCTCGGTGCGCTCGGCCCCGTCCCCGGCTACGGCCAGCCGCGTACCTCCGCGCTCACCCACGACGAGCAGCGCACCCTCGTCACCCTCTGGTCCATCGCCCGCTCCCCCCTCTTCATGGGCGGCAACCTCACCCAGCTTGACGACTGGACCGCCGCCCTCATCTCCAACCCCGACGTCCTCGCCATGGACCAGCAGGGCCACGACCAGCGCCTCGCCAGCCCTCCGCCCGATCCCATGGATAGCCCTAGCAGCGACCAGTCCGACGGCCTCATCGCCTGGACCTCCAACGGCGACCACGGCCGCCAGTACCTCGCTCTCTTCAACACCACCAACTCCCCCATGCGCTTCGTCGTCCCACTCCGCCGCTACGGCTTCACCGCCGACAAATACGCCGCCCGCGACCTCTGGGAGCACAAGGACCTCGGCAAGATCACAGAAGCCACCGCCGCACTCCCACCCCACGCCGTCTTGTTGCTGGAGTTGAGGCACTAATCTCCTCACCGTTTGCGTCGCGGCGATGTTCGCCTTACCATCGCCATTAGTGGACATCCCGAAGAACCAGAAAAAGATCGCTCTCAGCCGCAACCAGGCCGACCCCGAACGGCTCGTCTCCGCTGGCCGCGCCGACGAGGACGATGCCTTCGAGCTCAAGCTCCGTCCTACCCGTCTCGCCGAGTTCATCGGCCAGGAGAAGATCAAGGAGCAACTCGCCATCGCGCTCGAAGCCGCAAGATCCCGCGGCGAAGCCCTCGATCATGTCCTGCTCTTCGGCCCGCCCGGCCTCGGCAAAACCACCCTTGCCACCATCATCGCCAACGAGCTTGGCGTCGGCTTCCAGCAGACCAGCGGCCCAGCCCTCCAGATTCAGGGCGACCTCACCGCCATCCTTACCAATATCCGCGAGCGCCAGGTCCTCTTCCTCGACGAAATCCACCGCCTCCAGGCCGTCCTCGAAGAAAAACTCTACACCGCGCTCGAAGACTACAAACTCGACATCATGATCGGGACCGGCCCCTCCGCCCGCACCCACGTCATGGAGATCCGCCCCTTTACCTTCGTCGCCGCCACCACCCGCCCCGGTCTGCTCTCCTCCCCGCTACGCTCCCGCTTCGGCATCCTTCTCCGCCTCGAGTTCTACACCGACGACGAACTCCGCTTCGTCGTCGAGCGCTCCGCCGAGGTGATGGGCGTTCCCATCGACCACGACGGCGCCGCCGAAATCGCCATGCGCTCCCGCGGAACACCCCGCATCGCCAATCGCCTCCTCCGCCGCGTCCGAGACTTCGCCCAGGTCCGCGCCCAGGGAATCATCGATCTCCCCACCGCCCAGGCCGCCCTCACCATGCTCGAAGTCGACGCCCACGGCTTCGACGAGCTCGATCGCAGGCTCCTCCGCACCATCATCGAAAAGTACGATGGTGGCCCTGTGGGATTAAATACACTTGCAGCCGCGCTCGCGGAGGAGCAAGATGCTTTAGAAGAGGTGTACGAACCGTTCTTGATTCAGATTGGTTTTCTGGATAGGACACCTCGGGGCCGCGTAGCCACACGCCTGGCGTACGACCATCTCGGTATCGAGATGCCACGCAAAAACAGTCTCTTCTAACCCTGAACCTCCGTAGCAA
>DAICZO010000124.1 GCA_027311125.1 Acidobacteriaceae bacterium | reverse complement strand
GGAGTTCACCTGGTGGGTGGCAGTTATGCCGGGCCGCTGTTGTTGAAGATGGCGTTGGGTGGGGTGGCGGGTGGGATTGTGGGGAGCACGGCAGCACCGAAGATTCCGAACCGGAAGCTGCGGTTTGCACTGTCGGTTTGGCTGATGATGATTGGACTGCAGTTCTGCTATCAGGCAGCGATGAGGTAACGGCACAGGCAAGGAACATCTTCGACAGAAATTGGTGCGCTGTAGTAGAACGGCATGTATCTGATTTCTGGAAAGTCTGGTTGAGAGCGAAGGATTTCTATGTTGAGCCTAGCTGGTAAGTGTGCGGTGGTGATTGGCGGGACTTCGGGGATTGGACGAGCGATAGCACTGGGGTTGGCCGGTGCTGGTGCGGATGTGGTGGCGAGTTCGCGGTCGGAGCAAGGAGTGAGAAGCACGGCGGAGGCGATCGAGACCGAAGGTCGTAGGACGCTGCGGGTGATGTCGGATGTGCTGGACCGGTGTTCGCTGGAGCGGTTGCATGCTGCGGTGATGGAGGAGTTTGGGCGGGTGGATATTCTGGTGAATTCTGCCGGGATTACGAAACGTGTGTCGACGCTGGAGTGTCCTGAGGCCCTGTGGGAAGGGATTATGGCGGTGAACCTGAAAGGAACTTTGCGAGGGTGTCAGGTATTTGGTCAGACGATGCTGGCGCAGGGGTATGGACGGATTATCAATATCGCTTCGCTGTCGACGTTTGTCGCGTTCAGGGAGGTAGCGGCGTATGGAGCGAGTAAAGCTGCAGTGGGTGCGTTGACGCGATCGCTGGCGGTGGAGTGGGCGGCGCAGGGGGTATGCGTGAATGCGATTGCACCGGGGATATTTCCGACCGACTTGAATCGTGATCTGTTGAATTCGCCGCGGGGCAGGGAGTTGTTGCAACGGACGCCGATGCAGCGTTTTGGAGCGGTGGAAGAGTTGGCGGGTACGGCTATCTTTCTGGCTTCGGACGAGGCTGGGTTTGTGACTGGGCAAGTATTTGCTGTGGATGGCGGCTATCTGGCGAGTGGTGTGAATCAGTAGGGGGCAGGGTGGGGTTTTAAGTTCGGCTGTGTTGCGGTGGCGCAGGAGATTATTTTGCGGTGTACGTGGGATCAATTCGCAGAGCGGAGTATCTTGATCAGGTGCCGATTTATGTGAATTCTGTAGTCTCTACGAACTATAAGGAGTTGCCTGTGCGGAGTCTTCGTTGGCTGGGTCGTTTTGTTGGGGTGATTGCCATCAGTACTGCGGCTTCGATGGTGCTGGGTGGACGTGGCTTTGCGCAGATGAAGGCTGTTTATCAAGACTCAACACAGCCGATGGAGCGGCGAGTCGATAACCTGGTGAGTCGGATGACACTGGAGGAGAAGGTGTCGCAGATGATCAACACTTCGGTGGGGATTCCACGGTTGGGGGTGCCTGCGTACGATTGGTGGAGCGAGGGGCTGCATGGGATTGCCCGGTCGGGGTATGCGACGACGTTTCCGCAGGCGATTGGGTTGGCTGCGACCTGGGATACGGGACTGATGGGGCAGGTGGCGACGACCATCTCTACGGAGGCGCGTGCGAAGTATAACGAGGCATTGCGGCATGATATTCATTCGATCTATTACGGACTGACGATCTGGTCGCCGAATATCAATATTTTTCGCGATCCTCGCTGGGGGCGGGGTCAGGAGACGTATGGGGAAGATCCATTTTTGACGAGCAGGCTGGGAGTTGCTTTTGTTGAAGGATTACAGGGAGATGATCCGAAGTACTTCAAGACGATCGCAACGCCGAAGCACTATGCGGTACATAGCGGGCCGGAGTCAGAGCGTCATCGCTTCAATGTAGATCCCAAGGCGCATGATCTTTGGGACACGTATCTGCCGGCGTTTCGGGCTACGATCACGGAGGCAAAGGCGTACTCGATTATGTGTGCGTATAACGCGGTGGATAGGGCTCCGGCGTGTGCGAACAAGGAGTTGTTGCAGACGATTCT
>DAICZO010000123.1 GCA_027311125.1 Acidobacteriaceae bacterium | reverse complement strand
GCACGGCGCGGAGGGCGGCGGCGGTGAAGAACTGCGCGGCGGCACGGGCTACGGCGGCGTGGTCGGGAGCGCTGGGATAGGAGACGGTGACAGGACGAGGCATGGTTGGACTCGAGGGTTGAGATGGTGGATGGATCAGTTGTTTTTTTGGTTTACGGCTGGATACGCAGATGCTGCTGAAGCCGATGCGGGGTGCGAATGGGGCGCGTCTGGATTGGTTGGGACGGCTACAGTGGTTGGGACGGCAACGCTGCGGGGATACGTGGCGCGTTGCCGTCCGGGGTTGGAGGTTAGAGTTTGCGCCATTTGCGGCCGTCGGATTTGAGCATGGCGTCGGCGGCGGGTGGTCCCCAGGTGCCGGCGGGGTAGTTGGGGAGATCCTTGATGGGATCCTTGGCCCAGGCGGCGAGGATGGGGGTCATGAGGGCCCAGGTGGCTTCGACTCCGTCGCGATGGGCGAAGAGGGTTCCGTCACCAAGCATGGCGTCGAGCAGGAGACGCTCGTAGCCGTTGGCGGAGGATTTGCCGAAGGCCTCGGCGTAGTTGAAGTTCATGGTGACGGGGTTGATGTTCATGTTGGGGCCGGGGACCTTGGCACCGAAGCGGAGGGCGATGCCTTCGTCGGGCTGGATGCGCATGGAGATGACGTTGGGCTTAATGCCCTCGGCGCCCTTGCCCTCGTGATCCTTGAAGAGGAGCAGCGGGGGCTGTTTGAACTGGATGGTGATCTCGGTGACGCGGCGGGCGAGGCGCTTGCCGGCACGGATGTAGAAGGGGACACCAGCCCAGCGCCAGGTTTCGATTTCGAGGCGGAGGCCAGCGTAGGTCTCGGTCTGGGAGCGTGGGTGTACGCGCTCTTCCTGACGGTAGCCTACGACGGGTTTGCCATCGACGGTGCCGGGGCCGTACTGGCCGCGGACGGTGTCGGCGGGGTGGATGGGGGTGATGGCGCGCCAGACTTTGACCTTTTCGGCACGGACGGCAGCGGCCTCAAAGGAGACGGGCGGCTCCATGGCGACGAAGCTGAGGAGTTCCATGACGTGGTTCTGGACGACGTCGCGGAGTGCTCCGGCGGTCTCGTAGAAGGGGCCGCGGCCTTCGATGCCGATGGACTCGGCAGCGGTGATCTCAACGTGGTCGATGTAGTTGCGGTTCCAGACGTTCTCGAAGATACCGTTGGCGAAGCGGAAGACGAGGATGTTCTGCACGGTCTCTTTGCCGAGGTAGTGGTCGATGCGGAAGATCTGGTCTTCGTCGAAGACTTTGTTGACTTCGTCGTTGAGGGCCTTGGCGGACTCGAGGTCGTGTCCGAAGGGCTTCTCGATGATGGTGCGGACCCAGGGCTTGCAGCCGTTGGGAGCGATCTCGTCGCCGGGCTTGGCCATGCCGTGCTGGCCGAGGAAGTTGATGATGTCGGAGAAGTACTCGGGTGCGGTGGCGAGGTAGAAGAGGCGGTTGCCGCAGGTGCCGGACTTCTTGTCGATGTCGTCGAGAAGCTGCTTGAGGGCTTCGTATCCGGCGGCGTCGTCGAAGTTCATGGCGTGGTACTGAATTTTGGCGACGAAGGGGGCGAGTTTGGGCTCGGACTCTTCGACACCGCCGCCGGCGATGATGCCTTCTTTCATGTCTGCGGCGAAGCTATCCTGCAGGGGGCGGCGGGCGACGCCTACGACGGCGATGTCGGAGGGGAGCAGGCCGGCCTGTTCGAGGTGGTAGAGGGCAGGCAGGAGCTTGCGCTTGGTGAGGTCGCCGGAGGCACCGAAGATGACTACGGTGCAGGGATCGGGAGTGCGCTCAGTCTGCGGTGCGGGGGGTATGGTTTCGATGCTGGACATAGCTAAATTTTCCTCTGGTTGCTCAGATACTGGTCGTTAGAGTTCGAGACACGGGTGTCGTTACAACTAGCTCTTTTTGACTTCGTGGCCGCCGAAGGCTCCGCGCATGATGGAGAGCATACGGTCGGTGAAGTTGTTTTCTTCGCGGGAGCGCAGGCGGCGAATGAGCGACTCGGTGATGACGGGCGCGGAGATGTTGAGGTCGATGGCTTCCATGACGGTCCAGCGGCCTTCGCCGGAGTCCGGGACGTAGGCTTCGAGGCCGTCGAGGGTGGGGTTCTTGTCGAGGGCGTCGGCGGTGAGGTCGAGCAGCCAGGAACGGACGACAGAGCCCTTTTGCCAGATGTGGGAGATCTGGGTGAGGTCGAGGTTGAGGGGGGTCTTGGCCTTCATGATGGAGAAGCCTTCGGCGTAGGCCTGCATCATGCCGTACTCGATGCCGTTGTGTACCATTTTGACGAAGTGGCCGGAGCCGGAGGGGCCGACGTGTCCCCAGCCTTCGGTCTTGCCGGGGGCGAGGGTTTCGAAGATGGGGGTGAGGCGCTGGACGGGTTCTGCATCGCCGCCGATCATGAGGGAGTAGCCCTCCTGGAGTCCCCAGACGCCGCCGGAGGTACCGCAGTCGACGTAGTGGAAGCCCTTGGCAGCGGCTTCGGCGTGGCGGCGCTGGGTGTCCTTGTAGTTGGAGTTGCCGCCGTCGATGAAGGTGTCCCCGGCCTGCATGAGGGGGACGAGTTTGGCGATGGTCTGGTCGACGGGATCGCCGGAGGGAACCATGATCCAGATGGCGCGTGGGGCGGCGAGGTTGGAGACGAGATCTTCGAGGGAGTTGACGCCGAGCGAACCGGTGGAGGTGAGGCGGGCGGTGGCATCCTTGTTGAAGTCGAAGCCTACGACCTTGTGTCCTGCGAGGCGGAGACGCTCCGCCATGTTGAAGCCCATTTTGCCGAGACCGATGATTCCGAGTTCCATAGTGATGTACTCCTTCGTGATGGATGATGCGTGGTTGACTGTTGGCTTATGCCGCCTGCAGGCCGGGTTGAGTGATAGTGCGTGGTTGTATTGCACTCGGCGAGAAGCGGAGAAGGTGAAGTTTGGGGGCGATGAGGATCACTCGCCCTCCGGAAAGTCTGCGCCGCGGGTGGTGGACTCCCAGGTGGCGATCTCCTGTGCGAGCGCTTCGGAGAGGCCTTCGAC
>DAICZO010000117.1 GCA_027311125.1 Acidobacteriaceae bacterium | reverse complement strand
AGAGCGTGCGCAAGACCAACCGAGTGATTGTGGCCCATGAGGACATGAAGAGCTGGGGCTACGGCGCAGAGATTGCGGCGCGGATTGGCGAGGAGTTGTTCCACGATCTGGACGCTCCCGTACGACGGGTGGCCGCGATGGACACGTTTGTGGCCTACCAGCCGCAGTTGGAAGACGTTATTCTGCCGCAGCCAGATGATCTGTACCGTGCCATGGCGGAGATCGCGGCTTTCTAACTTACGGACACACGTGCGGCGTCGACGATGGTTGGGTTGGCGCTGCGCATCTCCGCAACTGATGGCTGGATTCTGGGTTCTCCATCAAGAGTCCACACGGCGGCGCGTGACGGAGGTGTGGGTTGCGCGTTGGAGGAGTGTCTATGTCGATCAACAGGGATATGGGGATGTGCGGCGGACGTTGGCGGACGACGTTGCAGGCGGCGCTGGCGCTGGTGTTGTGCGTGGCGCTGGTGTAGCAGCCGGTGCTGGCGGAGTCGGCGAGCAGGAAGACCAAAGACGTAACGGCGACCGACGCGAAGGGCCAATTAGCGGGCGAGCAGCGGATACTGCACGCGTTGAATCGGCTGACGTTTGGACCTCGTCCGGGGGATGTTGCCGCGGTGGAGACGATGGGGCTGGAACGCTGGTTTGCGCAGCAGTTGAATCCGGCAGCGATTGACGACTCGGCACTGGAGGCACGGCTGGCACTGTTTCCTGCGATGAAGCTGGATCAGGCTGACTTGATGCAGCGCTATCCCAGCCCGCAGGTGCTGCGACAGATGATTGTGTCGAAGGCTCCGCTGCCGAAAGACCCGCTGGAACACGCGATCTATGCGGATCAGATGGCGTTTTATCAGGCGGCCCGGGCCAAGCAGGAAGCGGCGCAAGCAGAGCGAAGTGATAAGAGTTCGGGCACGGACACGTCGATGGAGATGGGCAAGGCGGCCTTGCCGGGCGATGGGGTGGATCCGTCGGTGCCAGCGATGGCAACCCATGAGGAGCAGTTCTACTCCGGGTTGGAAGCCGTGAAGATCATCAACCTGCCACCGAATGAGCGGTTTCAGCGCGTGATGTCGTTGCCGCCGGACGAGTTCATGAACTTTCGCAAGAGCCTGAGCCGCAAGGAGCTTGGAGCCGCGATGGAAGGGTTGACTCCGGAGCATCGAGAGATCTTCGTTTCGATGCAGGGCTCGCCACGGATGATTGGGGCCGAAGTGGTGCAGACACGGCTGCTGCGGGATATCTACAGCGATCGCCAGTTGGAGGCGGTGATGACCGACTTCTGGCTGAACCACTTCAATGTGTATGCGCGCAAGAACGGAAATGAGCCGTACCTGCTGCCCGCGTTTGAGCGGGACGTGGTGCGTCCGCATTCGCTGGGCAAGTTTGAAGACTTGCTGGTGGCGACGGCGCAGAGCCCTGCGATGTTGATGTATCTGGACAACTGGCAGAGTATCGGGCCGGACTCGCAGGCAGCGCGAAATGCGGCGAGGAGAGGCCAGTTTGCGCAGAATCCTCAGCAGAAACAGAGTCTGAAGGATCGAGGCCTGAATGAGAACTACGCTCGCGAGTTGATGGAGTTGCACACGCTGGGGGTGCAGTGCGAGGTAAGCGAGAACCATCCGGTGCAGGCGCTGCCGCGAGCCTGCGGTTCTGGGTACACGCAGGATGATGTGACGGCGGTGGCTAACGTGCTGACTGGCTGGACGATCGACCGACCGCTGCGGGGTGGGGAGTATCAATTTGATGAACGCCGACATGAGCCGGGCAGCAAGACGGTGCTGCACACCACCATCCACGAAGGTGGCCAGAAGGAGGGCTTGCAGGTGCTGCATATGCTGGCCAGCAGCCCTGCAACGGCCCAGTTTATCTGCACCAAGCTGGCGGTACGGTTCGTCAGTGACACACCTCCGCAGACGTTGGTGGACCGGATGGCGAAGTCGTTCGTCTCCAGCGGGGGAGATATGAAGGTGGTGCTGCGGACGATGTTTGATTCACCGGAGTTCTGGTCGCCGGCGGTGTATCGCGCCAAGGTGAAGACACCGCTGGAGTTCGTGGTATCGGCGGTACGGGCCAGCGATGCCGAGGTGGTGAATGCGATGCCGCTGGCGCAATCGTTGGATCGCCTGGGAATGCCGCTGTATGGAATGCAGACGCCGAATGGCTATAGCTGGATGGCCGAACCGTGGGTGAGCAC
>DAICZO010000115.1 GCA_027311125.1 Acidobacteriaceae bacterium | reverse complement strand
CCACGGTGGAACTCGCTGAGGTCCAGGGTGGTGACGTCAAAGCCGTAGTCGGCCAGACGAGCAGACAGATCGACGGTTTGGGAGCCCATGAGGACGTTGCGCCCGATGTTGATGACATTGCAGGCGAACTGGGTGGCTTCGGTCTCGGTGACGGCGATGCGCTTCTCGGGACTGTAGACGGCTTCGATTTTGGCCAATGAGACGGCATCGAATGCGCCTGGGAAGTAGAGCAGGTAGCCGTTGGTCAGCGGAGCAAAGCAGATATCGAGGTGATAGAAGCGTGGGTCGACCAAGTGCAGGGAGACAACCTTGGTGTGCCAGGCGTCGGCGACGTGGCGATGGCTGTGCTGGCAGGTGCGGACGCCGTGGGCAGCCCAGAGGAGGTTGGCTTCGGCGTCGAAGAGTGCGTCGCCCTCGCCTTCGAACGCGGTCTCACGCGGGGTCTCCCAGAGCAGGAAGCCGGCATCCTGCAGCCAGCGGCGGAGGTGGGGTTCCTCGGTCTGGCGCTGCGGATGGGTGAAGCTGGAGATGGCGGCAATGCCATGGTGGATGAGGGCCGCATGGGCGACGAAGACCATATCCGGCGAACCGGCGCGGGCGTGCAGCAGGCGCACATCGGCGATGCGCCGCAGATTTTGATAGAGATTGCGCCACTGGGCAAATGCTTTGTCGCGCGAGGGCCGATGGAGATTGCCCGCCATCCAGGGGTTGATAACGTA
This sequence comes from Acidobacteriaceae bacterium, assembly GCA_027311125.1. GTDB lineage: Bacteria > Acidobacteriota > Terriglobia > Terriglobales > Acidobacteriaceae > Edaphobacter. Next base: position 924 of record DAICZO010000115.1, on the reverse strand, counting down.
ATCGACGTCGTAGAACTCGGGTGGGCACATCAGGTAGGTGGGGCGGTCGAAGTGAGGGAGGGGGCTAAGGCTGTTTGCTGCTGCGATTGCCGGGGAGGTTGTAGTCATAACGTTGAGACGCCTGCTTTCCAGTTGTAGAGTCTGCCCATTCAGGATGACACTCGTCAAGTGATGGCAGGTTAATTCGCAGTACAACTTTGGTTCGCCGCGAAGACCATGGATTGAGATGCTGATGGAGCGGGGTGCGGTGTGGTGCGTAACCGTAAAAAAGCCCCCCGTGGTGGGGGGCTTTTCGGGTGTTCCGGCTTCGGATGAACTCGTGTCGGCTTAGAGCTTTTCGAAGAACTCGCAGGCGGAGCAGGAGATGTAGACACCGCCGGGGGTGCCGCGCTCACGATCCTTGACACGCTTGACGATGCGGGTGGGTTTGGAGCACTTGGGACAATCGGTGCTCTTGTTGGTATCCATGACCTTCTTGCGGTCGCCGGTTTTGGCAATCTTTGCCATACTTCACTCCCCTGGAACGAAAATTTCGCGATTACGCATTGAATGACCATCGGACTGGCTTTGTGGGGCCAAGCTGGACCGGATCATTCGGAACGACTCCATTGAATCTGCACGGGACGAATCACGGCGGGAAGCAGGGAGAAGCAATGCGATCAACGCTCAGTCTATGAGTTTACACGAATCGAGCAGGTTTTCGGCGGGAGGGCTGGATTGGAAGTAGCGGCGGATGTTCCTCAGGCATCATGGGGTGGGGCCTGGACGGGGAAGGTGTTGCCGTGCGCTGGATGGTGAGGTTGGCGGGCTGTCCGGCGCGATCCCGTACGGACGAAACGCATCCCGCGTCCCCACCGGCGGCGCCTGTTCAAACTCTGCAATCAACCCCTTGCCACCGCCGCTATAGCCCGAAACCGCATGCAC
>DAICZO010000037.1 GCA_027311125.1 Acidobacteriaceae bacterium | reverse complement strand
GGCTTTTGGGTGGGGATTGGCTAATCGCGGTAGACTGAAGAGATGCCACCAATCTTAAATGCGCAGGGTTTGACCAAGGCTTTTGGCGCGACGCCTTTGTTTCGTGAGATCAGTTTTACCGTGAATGATGGGGACCGTATTGGGCTGATCGGGCCGAATGGGGCGGGTAAGAGTACGCTGCTGAAGGTGCTTGCGGGCGAGGAAGATGCGGACGCGGGGGATGTTGCGATTCGCAAGCGTGCTCGGGTGGGGTATGTGAAGCAGGAGTCGACGTTTGCGCCGGGTTTGACGGTGCGGGACGTGCTGGAGCAGGCGCTGATTTCGGCGAAGGTGGCCGAGGGTGAGCATGAGGGCCGGCTGCGGGAGACGAGCGGGCGGACCGGCTTTCCGGATATGACGGCGGAGGCGGCGAAGCTGAGCGGTGGCTGGCGGAAGCGGCTGGCGATTGCGGAGGCGGTGGTAACGCATCCGGATGTGTTGCTGCTGGATGAGCCGACGAACCATTTGGATTTAGCGGGAATTTCGTGGCTGGAGGAGTTGCTGAATGAGGCTGATTTCGCTTGCGTTCTGGTTAGCCATGATCGTTATTTTCTTGAGAATGTTACGACGTCGGTCGTAGAGCTGAACCGCGTGTATGCGGATGGATTGCTGCGGGTGCAGGGAACGTACTCGAAGTTTATCGAGGGCAAGCAGTTGTACATGGAGGCGCAGAGCAAGTTGCAGGATGCGCTGAAGAACCGCGTGAAGATTGAGGTGGACTGGCTGCGGCGGGGGCCGAAGGCGCGGAGTACGAAGGCGAAGGCGCGGATCGATAATGCGAATGATTTGATCGGGCAGTTGAAGGAGGTCAATGCACGGGTGCAGACTTCGAGCGCGGGGATTGATTTTTCTGCGACGGACCGGCAGACGAAGCGGCTGGTGGAGTTTGACGATGTGAGCTGCGTGCTGGGCGACCGGAAGATTGTTGATGGATTGAATTTTCTGGTGACGAGCGGGATGCGCGTGGGCCTGGTGGGGCCGAACGGGAGTGGCAAGACGACGCTGCTGCGGCTGTTGACGGGAGAGTTGGAGCCGACGGCGGGGACGATCAAGAAGGCGGCTTCGCTGAAGACGGTGTACTTTAGCCAGACGCGAGAGTTGGAGGAGGGCGTGACGCTGAGGCGGGCGCTGGCTCCGGACTCGGACTCGGTGGTGTACCAGGGGCGGGTGGTGCATGTGGCGAGTTATGCGACGAAGTTTCTGTTTACGAGCGAGCAACTGAATCAGCCGGTGGAGAGGCTGAGTGGTGGTGAGCGGGCGCGGGTGTTGATTGCAAAGTTGATGCTGGAGCCGGCGGATTTGTTGTTGCTGGACGAGCCGACGAACGATCTGGATATCGAGACGCTGGAGATACTGGAAGAGAGTCTGCTCGAGTATACTGGCGCGCTGATATTAGTGACCCATGATCGTTACATGTTGGATAGGGTGTCGACGATTGTGCTGGGACTGGATGGCAAGGGTGGGGCGGAGACGTTTGCCGACTATGGGCAGTGGGAGCAGTGGCGGGGCGTGAAGGTGGAGGAGTCGATTGTGCCGGGTCAGGCAGGTACGGCGGTGACTCCGGCGAGTGCTGCTGCGAGTGTGCCGGCGGCGGGTGTGAAGAAGAAGCTGTCGTACCTTGAGGCCCGGGAGTATGCGGGGATTGAGGCGGCGGTGGATGCAGCGGAGGAGCGCTTGCAGGCTGCCCGGGAGAAGATCGAAGAGCCAGAGGTGGCGGTGGATGCGGTGAAGCTGACGGCGGAGCTGGCGGAGATGGATGCGGCGCAGGAGGCTGCGGACAAGCTGTATGCGCGGTGGGCGGAGTTGACGGAGAAGGCTGGGTAAGGCTGCGGGGAGGGGTCGTGCTGCGCACGATGCC
>DAICZO010000114.1 GCA_027311125.1 Acidobacteriaceae bacterium | reverse complement strand
CCACGTCGACACCGCACACTGGGGTATGAACACCTAGTACACCGGCCCCATCGAGATCTGGGGCACCGCCGAGTTCCCCACCCACGGCCTCTGGGACGTTCACGGAAAGTTCCTCACCCACGCCATCTACGCCAACGGCATCACCATGGATATCTCCGGCGACTTCCCCAACGGCATCAAGTGGTACGGCACTAAGGGCTCGCTCTTCGTCACCCGCGACGAACAAGCCTCCCCCACCGCCGCCGCTGGCCAAAAGGTCAACATCCAACCCCTCGTCGCCAGCGACCCCAAAATCCTCGACTCCGTCATCGGCCCAGACGAGATCCACCTCTACACCAGCACCGAGCAGCACCTCAACTGGATCGAGTGCATCCGCTCCCGCAAACAACCCACCGCACCGGTAGAGATCGGCCACCGCGCCTGCTCCACCTGCCTCCTCCACCACATCGCCATGAAGACCAACCGCCGCCTCCACTGGGATCCCGAACGCGAACGCTTCCACAACGACGATGAAGCCAACGCCATGCTCTCAAGACCCCAGCGAGCTCCCTACAACTTCGAATCCAGCTTCAGCTAAACAAAAAAAGCCGCTTATCCACGTAGGATAAGCGGCGCCCTTTCCCGGGCTTGATTCCTTCACCATCGAGTGCAACGCAACCACAGAACTCTAAAACCGATACAACACTCCGGTGCTGATGCGGACATCGTTCTGACGATCGTTCTTCGCATTCGGAATCCGCGTATACACCCAATCGCCCTGCACAATCGTCATCCCCCACCTGCGGCTTAGTCGTGTATTTACACCGCCACCGGTAGCAAACCCGAAGGCATTGCGATTGATCGTGAACTGAAAGTTCACATCCTCTTTAGCCCCACCGAACAGGAACTGCCCGTACGGCACAAACCGAGTATGGTTCCTATACGAATAGCGTGGACCAAACAGGTAATTCACAATCGTGATGTTCTGCTGCGTAGCCCCTACATTGCTGGCATGGGCAACCATTACGTCCGCCACCGCAGCCCAACTGGGACGAATGTTATACGTGAACATAGCACTCCCGCCATTCAACGAGAAGCATCCGCACTGTCCCGGTGGCGCATTCGCATGAACATAGTCGTAGTTCAGCCCCACCTCCATCCGCGGAACATCCCCTACTTCCAATCCATACCCCGCAGTGCCGCTCGATCGCGCCTGGCCATACAACGCCACCGTCATTACCGCCAGAATCATCAGGACTACTGTTCGCACTAAGCGCATCATTCGTCTCCTACTGCACAATCAAGGTTGCAGTTGCAGCATGTTGTATCGAACTCTCACTACCAGTCACAGTAATGGAGTAGGTCGTAGGTGACAGCGCAAAGTATCCGCCGCCAGCGCACCCGCTCATCGCAGCAATTGGCAGTAGCGAAGCCGCCGCCACCAGCACCATCAGCAGCATCCGTGGCATCTGGCGTCTCCGTCTACGGATCGCCTCCAGTCCGACCAGGCCCAGCATACCCAGCGCAATTGTTCCCCGGCCATTCGACTCGCTGCCACCCCGTGGCGCTCGGTTCTGAGCGCTCAGTGTGCTGCTCGTCTTTACGGTCAACGTCACCGTTGCAGATCCGCCACCCGCCGCTACCGTAGCCGGCGAGAACGTATACGTGCTCCCTGTCGGAAGCCCCGCAATGGTCAGCGATACGTCGTTCAGGAAAGTCGTCGCCCCAACCGGTGCCAGCGTAAACGTATAGCTCGTGCTGTCTCCCGGGAACACGCTCTGGCTGGCTGCGCCACTATTGGTATTGGTAAAGTCCTCAACCGTATTAGTAATCGGTGCGGCGCTACTCGAGGCAAAATTCGCATCGCCCGAGTACACCGCACTGATCTGGTGCGCTCCAGACGCCAGCGTGCTCGTCGCAAACGCAGCATTACCGCTAGCCGCAAACGTTACCGTTACGCCACCGTTGGTCGTCATCGGTGCAGAACCAATTACCGTGGTCCCGTCCATAAACGTCACCGTGCCTGTCAACGTCGCAGGGTACATAGAGGTCACATTCGCCGTGAACGTAACCGCCGTCCCCAGCAACTCAGCAGGAGTGCTCTCGCTCAACATCACTGTCGTCGCTGCCTTGCTGATCACCTCCGGCAGTACCGCAGAGACCGCATTGAAGAAATTGGTATCCCCTCCGTACGACGCGGTAATCGGGTGAGTACCAATCGTCAGGCTGGAGGTCGTAAACGTCGCCACACCAGCGCTGTTCAGTATCCCTGTACCGAGTACCGTCGAGCCATCGATAAACGTAACCGTTCCAGTTGCATTCACCGCAACCGAAGCGGTCAATACCACCTGCTGACCAACTGCCGCTGGATTAGCCGATGAACTCAACGTCACCGTCGGTGTCGCTCGGATCACAGTTACCAATGTAGTCGGCGAATTCGCAGGATTATTCGTCGGGCCGGAAGAAGCAACGACTCCAATCGGATGCGGTCCAACCGGCAATGTCGTAACCGTCACGGTAGCAACTCCATTCACAATCGGTGCCGTCCAAATCACCGTACCACCACTGGTAAAGGTAATCGTGCCCGTCACTCCCGGAGGAATCGTCTCGGTTATCG
>DAICZO010000112.1 GCA_027311125.1 Acidobacteriaceae bacterium | reverse complement strand
GCGCGCAGGAGTCCAACCCCATCACCGCACCCTAGCCACACATGCACCACCTCGTCACCGCAAAATATCCACCCGCAACGCCGCCCCCCGCACCCCGGCGGCGTCTCTGTGTGCATTACGTTGCATCTAAGCGATCCGGCTGTCCACGATCACCGTCGCATCCACCGCGGTGTTCGGCAACCGCCCATGCAGATTCAAAGCCAGCAGCCGTCGGTCCAGTGATCGCGTACACCCCGTGATCCGGGCGTCTTCACCTTCCTTCGGCAGTGCAATGAACGCAGACCGTCCCACTGCAGCGGTGCGTTCCTTTCTGCCGGCGATCAAATAGGGTCGTACCGATTCAGCGGAACTGCCGGAAGTCGGTCGTCGGCTCGGTGAGCCGTTACGTAACGAAGAGGGAGTGTACGTCTGTAAAGTTGCCATAGCATCCTCGATTCAGCAAACTTTGGCGAGTATCGTTCGTCGTCATTTCTCTACTACGATGGCCCCAAAACCCTGCGAGTTGTCTACTGTTGGAAAGCTGCGCGCAGCCTGCTCCATGTGACGTTCAACGACTCTGGAAGTACTCGTGTCTCCGCCACAACGGTCATAAAATTTGTGTCGCCCAACCACCGCGGCAACGCATGCATGTGCAGGTGGTCGGCTATCCCCGCACCCGCCGACTGCCCCAGGTTAAGTCCGAAGTTCAAGCCCTCCGGCTGATACACCTCACGCAGGCACTGGTCCACCCGCTGTGCTGTCTGCATCATCTCCTGTGCACTCGCAGCATCCAGCTTCGCCAGCGTATCTGTATGCGCATACGGCACGATCAACACGTGGCCCGTCCCATACGGAAACGCATTCAGGCACACAAAACAGGTCGCCCCCCGCGCCACCAGGTACACCGCCGCCTCCGCCTGCTCCTGCGGCATCCCCCGGCCAATCGCATAGTCCACCGCCGCAATCATGTTGCAGAAGACACACTTCCTGTCTTCGTCCGCGGGCCAGCCATTAAGGCTCGCCGGAACACCCTTCCGGCGCACGCTGCCATCCTCGTCCTGCACGTCCTTGCCAGTAATGTAGGCATAGCGCCACGGGGTCCACAGCCGATCCATAGCCGCGAGTATAGCCGCCAATCCAACCACGCTTTCACCTCTCTCCCACCCCGTCTCCCCTCAGTTACTACGTCCGCGCCGCGCAAACTTCCTCCTTCCCGCCATTTGGCTGCACCAACGTCCACATTGGCGGAGTACAATTCACCACGCATCGCGCAGGGCTGTCTCCTCCGACCAGTCTTCCGGCCGATCATCCAGTCCCGACGCGACTATCTCATCGTGTGAGGATGGCCATGCTCAAGCTCAGCTCTCATCTTGTACTCGCTACCGTTGCACTCTCACTGCTCGAAACCACTGGCTGCCAGCGCCACTCCAAGTCCGAGGTCTACTACCTCATCTCCAACAACCTCAAACTCCCCTACTGGCAGACCGCCAACGCTGGCTTTGCCAAAGCCGGCGACCTCTACCACGTCACCGCCCTCCTCCGCGGTCCCGACGGCTACGACTCCCAGGCCGAACTCGACGAGTTCAACAAGGCCGTCGCCGCCAAGCCTGCAGGAATCCTCATCTCCGTCACCGACGCCGCCCTCATGTCCTCCGCCATCAACAACGCCGTCGCCGCTGGCATCCCCGTCATCACCATCGACTCCGATGCTCCCGCCAGCCACCGCCTCTTCTTCATCGGAACCAACAACCTCGAAGCGGGCAGACTCGGCGGCCAGCGCGTCGTCCAGAAGCTCGGCGGCAAAGGCAACGTCGTCTTCTTCACCACTCCCGGCCAGCCCAACCTCGACGAGCGCCTCAAAGGCTACAAGGACGCCTTCGCCGACCACCCCGACCTGAAAATCGCCGAGGTCTTCAACATCAAGGGCGACTCCGGCACCACCTTCGACCGCGCCGAAGTCGACGTCATGAAGACCGGCGCCGAAAAGGTCGACGCCTTCATCTGCCTCGAATCCGGCAGCGGAGCCCAGGTCGCCGAAGTCCTCAAGCGACACAACGCTACCGATCGCCTCCTGATCGCCATGGACGTCGACTCCGCCACCCTCAGCACCATCAAGGATGGCGGCATCGACTCCACCATCGCCCAGAAGCCTTACACCATGGGCTACGTCGGCCTCAAAGCCCTCGATCAGATCCACCACGCCCTCCCGGCCAAATTCAGCGATAGCTACGCCACCGACTCCTTCAGCCCCTACCCCGTCTTCATCGACACCGGCACCGCGCTCGTCGACAAAACCAACGCCCAGGCCTACCTCGAAAGCGAAGCCGCCGCTCAGAAGTAGCCAAATACCCCCACAGCGCAAGCGGGCCAAAGCAATCCAGCCCGCTTGCGCGCCTCTATTCCCCCACTTCCGCCGATTACCGACCAGCAAAAGACCCCAATCATTACAAATGCGTGATTTCACCGGATCGCTGGTTGACGTGGGGGTGGCAAAGTTCTATGCTTTTAGGTGAGCCTCTGCGTGTGGGACCCAAGTGCAGCCGCTCCTCTGCAAGATGTAACTCGCTCCTCCCTGCCGAAGCTGCCTTCGCGGAATGAGAACTCAACCCGATTCCCCTCCCGGTAATCTGGTTACTCCGCCAACAGCGCCGAATAGATGGAACGAAGGCCTTGGATCCCGGAGTCCGCATCAAATGTTAGACACCCATAATCCTGATCAAACCGAGAGCAAACCCCTGAACACCGAACTCGAAACCCTAGCGCCCGAAGCGACAGCGGCTACTACAGACCTGTCTATTGAATCCACCACCACCCAACCCCAAGAGACCGTGCCCGTAACCCCTGTCGCTGCAACCGAGACCACCGACGCCCCGGCCACCACCGGCACCGTCGAGACCATCGCCGCAGCACACGCAGACGCGCACGCCGACGAACCAGACTATGACGCCGCAGACTTTGCCGCAGCCCTCGCCAACTTTGACCGCGAGCAGGCAGCCGAGTCCGCAGCCGCACAGAACCTGACCGCAGAAGAGGTCATCGTCACTGGCACCGTCATCAAGGTCACCGACAAGCATGTCGTCGTCGACATCGGTCTCAAGTCCGAAGGGCTCATTCCCTTGGACCAGGTGCTGGACGTCAATGGCGTCTCCAAGTTCAACACCGGCGATACCGTTGAGGTAGTCGTCGAGCGCGA
>DAICZO010000102.1 GCA_027311125.1 Acidobacteriaceae bacterium | reverse complement strand
CGTATGTGCGGTCGCGGCGGACGGGGTTGGCTGGGGTGTACTTCTTCTCCCTGGATGCGGGGAGTGCGTTGGCGGTGCTGGGGGCGAGGACCCTGTTTCACCTGCCGTACTATCTGGCGGCGATGAGCCGACGGACGGAAGCGGATGGGACGATTCAGTACGAGAGCCGGAGGTTGCTCACCCGGAAGAGTGTGCGGTTCCAGGCGAGCTATCGGGGGCTGGGGCGGGCAGCTGCGGCGGAGCCGAGTGCTCCGGGGTCGATGGAGCACTTCCTGACCGAACGATACTGCCTGTTTACGCCGTTCGCTGGGAGGCTGCTCGTGGGCCATATTCACCATCTGCCCTGGCCGCTGGAGGCGGCGGAGGCGGAGATTGGGGTGAATGAGCTGGCTGCGGCGCATGGATTGACGCTACCCAATCGGCCTCCGGTGCTGCACTTTGCGCGGGAGCTGGATGTATCGATCTGGTCGCTGGAGCAAGAAGGGCGCTGAGTTAGGGCGTTGAGTTCGTATAATGCGGAAGCGTGTTGTACGGAGGTTCATGAGCACTCTCAAGGGTCGTATTGCATTGGTAACCGGAGCGTCGCAGGGTATTGGACGCGCTTGCGCACTGGAATTGGCGCGTCACGGAGCATCGGTTGCCCTGGCTGCGCGGAATGTGGACAAGTTGGCTGAGGTGGCCGCGGAGATTGCAGCAGCCGGTGGAACCGCGCACGCGTTCGCACTGGATGTGGCCAGCGAAGAGTCGATCAAGGCTTGTGCCAAGGCTGCGACGGAGCACTTCGGCAAGGTCGAGATTCTGGTGAACAACGCTGGCATTACGCGCGACATCCTGGCGCTGCGGATGAAGCGGAAGGACTGGGACGACGTCCTGATGACGAACCTGACTGGCGCATTTTTGATGACGCAGGCAGTGATGTCCTCGATGGTGAAGAACCGCTGGGGCCGGATCATCAACATCACGTCCGTGGTGGGTGAGACGGGGCAGGCTGGCCAGTCGAACTACGCTGCCTCGAAGGCCGGTCTGATCGGGCTGACCAAGTCCCTGGCGCGAGAGCTTGGGAGCCGGACGATCACGGTGAATGCCGTGGCACCGGGGTACATCGAGACAGCCATGACGGCGATCCTGACGGATGAACAGAAGACGGCGATGACGCAGCATATACCGCTGGGTCGGGTGGGGTCGGATGCCGATATCGCTCACGCAGTGGCCTTCCTGGCTTCGGACGCAGCGGCGTACATTACCGGCCACACGTTGGATGTGAACGGCGGGATGCATATGGCGTAGTCCCCCCCACCCCGTGCTACTTTGCGCAAAGTCTTCGATCAAATAGCTTTAGCTTTGGACTTGTGTATACCATTGCGCCAAAGTATTGATTCAAAAGGTTTTATTTGTAAAGTCTTCATTCTAATCAACTTACGGCTATGTTTTTGCAAGAATGCCCTGGAGTAGATCCGGGGCTTTCTTGCTTGCTGCCTTAATTCTACGGGATAGCAGCCAACTGCTTGCTCACAGCTATCTGACTCATTTTTAGCAGGTTATGGACTTTTCGGTCTTGACAGGGGAGTTTGTTGGGATTCTGGAAGGTTGGGGAAAGGCAATGATCCTGACGGAGGTAAAGCGATGTCTTTGCGTATGGGCTTCACCCGCAGAATAGCGTTCGGCAGAGTGCAGGCGCAGGTTGGGGATTACTTGGGCATCATTAGCAGGGTGGGTAATGATGGCTTTGGTTCCGGATGGGCGTGGGGTTCAAGTAACGGTTCAAGGTCTGGGGGTAAGTGGTGTGGAATGAGGCGGCGATGAACCTGCCGTGGTACGGGAATCGGAGGGTAAGTGAAGATAGGGATTGACCGGGGCGTTGTGGATGGTTACTTTGTGGCTAATGGCTGACATGCAAACAATCTCTGCTTTACTGGCGAGTGATTCTGTGGAGAATGGCTCAATCTCGATCAATATCGGATCGACAATCCGTGGTTACCGGCTACAAAAGGGGATGTCGCAGGGCGACATCGAAAAGAAGACGGGTCTGCTGCGGTGCTATTTGTCGCGGGTAGAGAATGGGCATACGGTGCCCTCCCTGGAGACGCTGCAGAAGATTGCGCGCGCGCTGGACCTGCAACTATCCGAGTTTTTTGCGGAAGAGGTTGTGGGCAAGGAGATGTCGGGACTGAATCTGAATGAGGACGAGATTCGGTTTTTGACGCAGGTGCAGCGATACTCGGCCCATTTGAGCGACAGCGACCGGCGCCTGCTGCTGGCGATGGTGCGTAAGTTTGCGCAGACGAGTTTGAGCTAGACGCGGCTGTAACGAGTTTATGGAGGAGGCGAAGCTCGCCAAGAGCTTCGCCTCCTTTTGCTTGTGCTCCAGTTGATGCAAGGTGACGGGCAGAGCCGTTAGCTCGAGCAGAATTAGAACCAGGTTTTTGCTTTGTACTGGAGGTATTGGTCGCCGAATGTTTCGGTGAGGACTTGTTCTTCGTTGCGGATGCGACGGAGTTGCAGTGGGAGCAGGATGAGGAAGAGCAGCAGGAAACGGGGCTTGTCTACGAACAGCAGGAGGCCAGCGAGGGTTAGGCCGCCGAAGAGGTAGATGGGGTTACGAATATAAGCGTAGAGGCCGGTGGTGACGAGTTGGGTGGCCTGGGCTTTGACGGAGAAGGAATTACCCAGTTGGATGCGGGCGATGACGAATAGGATCAGTGCGGGGAGTCCGAGGAGCGCACCGGTGAGGCGCAGCGGGGTCCAGGGGAGATGGCTGGTGGTGGCAATGGCCAGACCGAGCGCGAGGAGTACGAGAAGGAGAGTCTGCAGGTTCGATCGCATGGGATGAGCCTTGAGGGTTTTATTGGCTGCGTGGGACGGCTAGAGCAGGGCTGGTTTGACTTTGCACTATTTGAGGTTGGAGATCCAGTAGCCGAAGAGGGCGAGCAGGAAGGTGGCGGCGGCGAAAGTGATCTTCTGGCGGCGAAGGTAGCGCTCGCGTCCGGCGGTCATGCGGGGCACCAGGGGAACACCGAGAGCGAGGCCGTAGAGGAAGCCTCCGAGGTGGGCGAAGTTGTCGATTCGGATGATGTTGGTGAAGACGGTGGCCAGGCCGATGACGAGGTTGAGCGCGGCGAACTGAATGACGGAGCGGCGGAGGCGTTTGAGTTCCGACCAGGGGATGGGAAGTTTGTGGTTGGAGAGCAGAACGATGAGGATACCGGCGATGCCGAAGACTGCTCCTGAGGCACCGGCACCGACGGAGAGGTGGTCGCGGAGGATGACGTTGAAGGCGAGCGAGAGGAGGTTTCCGGCGAGACCGGTGAGGAGGTAGACGGCGGTAAGGCCGATGGGGCCGAGGAGGGGTTCGCCGAGGAGACCGAGGTTCCAGAGGCACCACATGTTGGTGGCGATGTGGAGCAGACCGACATGGACGAAGGTGGCGGTGATGAGACGCCACCACTGGCCGGAGAGGATGAGATCGGGATTGGTAGCGCCGAAGTGGATGAGCTGGGCGGTGGTGGGCTCCTTGGGGGAGACGCCGTGGAGGATCATCCAGAGGAAGACGGCGCAGTTGATGCCGACGAGCAGATAGGTGGCGGGTGCGGTGAGGG
>DAICZO010000098.1 GCA_027311125.1 Acidobacteriaceae bacterium | reverse complement strand
CCACCAAAGCCTACTTCAACGTCACGCTCCCTGAAAAAGACTGGACCCCGGAACACATAGCCGAGCACATGGCGGCCTTCAACGTTGGAACCATCATCTCCACCTCCGTCCACGAGGCCTACCCCGGCCACTACATCCAGTTCCTCTGGCAGGATCAGTTCCCCAGCAAAGTCCGCAAGCTCATCGGAGCCAGCACCAACATCGAAGGCTGGGCCCACTATACCGAGCAGATGATGCTCGATCAGGGCTACGGCGCCGCTGGAACGACCGGCCCCGACGGCAAGCTCATCGACCAGCGTGAGGCCAGGCTCATCCGCCTCGGCCAGCTTCAGGACGCACTCCTCCGTGACGCCCGCTTCGTCAACTCCATCAAGCTCCACACCGCCCAGGGTGAACCCTCCGGCACCTGGACCACCGATCAGGCCGCAGCCTTCTTCGTCCACGAGGGCTATCAGTCCCCCGCCGTAGGTCTCATGGAGACCAAACGTGGCACCGCCGATGCCACCTACCTCTACTACACCCTGGGCAAGCTCGAAATCATGAAGCTCCGCGAAGACCTCAAAGCCAAACAAGGCGCAGCCTTCAACCTCCAGCAGTTCCACGACGACTTCATGCGCCAGGGCCCGGCCCCCATCAAGGTGATCCGTAAAGCCATGCTCCACAACGACTCCCCTGTCCTCTAAACCCGCCACCCCCTGCCCCAAATGTGGCACATCCCAAAATGGGACACTTTGCTACGCTTATCTCGTAATGAACCACATTTGATTCAAGAGGATCCTCCCCACAATGGCTCACATGAAAATCCGCAAAGCAGTCTTCCCCGCCGCTGGCATGGGCACCCGCTTCCTCCCGGCCACTAAAGCGACCCCCAAGGAAATGCTCTGCCTCGTCGACAAGCCCCTCATCCAATACGGCGTCGAAGAAGCCGTAGCCGCCGGCTGCACCGAGATCATCATCGTCACCGGGCGCGGCAAGACCACCATGGAAGACCACTTCGACAAGTCCTCCGAGCTCGAAGCCTCCCTCGCCGCCAAGAACAAGACCGCCCTCCTCGAGATTGCGCGCTCCGTCTCCAAGCTGGCCAAGATCGTCTATGTCCGCCAGCCAGAGGCACTCGGCCTCGGCCATGCCGTCCTTATGGCCAAAGAGATCGTCGGCAACGAGCCCTTCGCTGTCCTGCTCCCCGACGACATCGTCGACGCCTCCACCCCCTGCATGAAGCAGATGGTCGAAGCCTTCAACGAGACCCAGTCCAGCATCCTCGGCTCCGAAGTCGTCGAGGGCGATGCCATCTCCGCCTACGGCTGCCTCGACTGCACCCCCGACGCCAACAACCCGCGTCTGCTCGCCGTCAAGACCATGGTCGAGAAGCCCGCCCCCGGCACCCAGCCCAGCCAGAACGCCATCATCGGCCGCTACATCCTTACCCCGCGCATCTTCGAGATGATCGAAGGCATCACCCCCGGCGCCGGCGGCGAACTCCAACTCACCGACGCCATCAAGGCCCTGCTCCAGCACGAGAAGGTCTACGGCTACTCCTACGAAGGCAAGCGCCACGACGCCGGCGACAAGCAAGGCTTCCTCCGCGCTACTGTCGAATTGGCCCTCAAGCACGACAAGCTAGGCCCCGACTTCCGCGCCTGGCTCAAAACCTTCCCGCTGTAAGCTCCATCTACCAGAAAGACCCACGCCGCAGCCTGCAGCGTGGGTTTTTCTGTGTCTTGAATGTCCTCTGCCAGATAGGAACTAACTTACAACTCCAACACCTGCACCGAAAGACAGGCCAGCATCATCAAATCTACCGACTATGCCAAACACACCTTTTTCCCTCCTCGACCCAATCCAAGTCGGTGACCTCCAGCTTCCGAACCGCGTCTTCATGGCTCCGCTCACCCGCCTGCGCGGCACGGTAAACCACCTCCCTACTCCCCTTATCGGCGAGTACTACGCCCAGCGCGCCTCCGCCGGCCTGATCATCTCTGAGGGCGTTCCTGTGGATCCTCTCGGCGTAGGCTACCCCCAGGTTCCCGGCATCTGGTCCCGCGAGCAGACCGAAGCCTGGAAGCCCATCACCGCTGCCGTCCACAACGCCGGCGGACGTATCTTCGCCCAGATCTGGCACGTAGGCCGCATCTCTGATCCCATCTACATAAACGGCCAGCTTCCAGTCGCCCCCAGCGCCATCGCGGCCAGCGGACACGTCTCACTCCTTCGCCCCGAAAAAGCCTTTGTCACTCCCCGTGCCCTTGCAACCCACGAAGTCAAAGAGGTCGTCGAAGCCTTTCGCCGCGGAGCTCAAAACGCTCAACTCGCTGGATTCGATGGCGTAGAAATCCACGGAGCCAACGGCTATCTCCTCGACCAGTTCCTGCAGGACGGCACCAACCACCGTACCGACGAGTACGGCGGCGCCATCGAGAACCGTGCCCGACTCCACCTCGAAGTAGCCGATGCTGCCATCTCGGTCTTCGGAGCTAACCGTGTCGGCATGCACCTTGCTCCGCGCGCGGACGCTCACGGCATCTCCGACTCCAACCGCCCCGCTACCTTTACCTATCTAGCAACCGAACTCGGCAAGCGCAAACTTGCTTTTATTGCCGCTCGCGAGCGGGTCGCCGACGACTCGCTCGGCCCCATCCTCAAACAGGCCTTTGGCGGAGTCTACGTCGCCAATGAAGCGCTCGATCAACACACCGGGCAGCAGCTGCTGGACTCCGGCCGCGCCGACGCAGTTGCCTATGGCAAGCTCTTCATCGCCAACCCTGACCTGCCAATCCGCTTCGCTAACAACGCACCGCTCAACACCCCCAACCCTGCAACGTTCTATACGCACGGAGCTGAGGGTTACACCGACTACCCTGCGTTCCAGCATGATCTGGTTACCGCATAAACAGCCATACCACGCACGCCAGAGAACAGCCCGAGACAAACCGGTAAACAAATCCGATGTAGTCTCGGGTTCTTTTATGCCATCAACGCAGGTGCTGCACACCCCCTGAACGGCAATCAACCAGAGTATGCTGGTTTGCAGTTCAGGAGTCTTTCTCTATGGGTTTTTCGCACCGCAGCGCACTTGCACTTGTCTGCCTCGCATCGTTCGGCCTCGCACCTCAGCTGCTCGCACCACGAGCCGTAGCTCAACAAAGTACTCCAACCAAGCCTTCCTCCCCGGCACCTCTGGTTCTCGATGTCGTTGTCACGGCAAAAAACGGCGTTCCGGTCACCGGTCTGCAACAGTCCAGTTTCGCCGTCAGCCTCGATAAAAAGCCGATCCCGATCTCATCGTTCGAAGCTATCGAAGCCGCCACAACGCCCAAGCTATCCAAGGAAAACGTGGAAGTTGTTCTCCTGATCGATACGGTCAACACGCGTTTCACCAATGTCGCCTACGAACGCCAGGAGATTCAGCGCTATCTCAAGCTGAATAACGGTAAGCTGCCCCGGCCGGTCACACTCATCCTCCTCAGCGACACTGGCACCCAGATCATGCCTACGCCCACCACCGATGGCAACGCCCTGAGCGCCTTCCTTGAACAGGCTGAGGTCAACCTTCGCGACATTGGCCGTGCTGCGGGATTCTATGGTGCCACCGAGCGCTTCGACCTTTCCATGAAGGCACTGCGGCAGATCAGCGCCTACGAAGCTACTCGTCCCGGACGCAAGCTACTCGTCTGGATCAGCCCGGGCTGGCCATTGCTCTCCGGCCCGGAGGTCGAACTTACCTCGAAAGAGGAGAAGGGCCTCTTCCAGGAGTTGGTTGGCCTGAGTACGGCCCTGACTCGTGCTCGTATCACGCTCACCAGCGTTGATCCCCTGGGTATGGCCGATGCGGTGAGCTTCCGGACCTTCTACTACAAGGAGTTCCTCAAGGGAGTCACAGCCCCTAGCAAGATGCAGATTGGGAATCTTGCCCTGGAGGTTCTTGCGGCACAGACCGGCGGGCAGGTTATCAACTCAAACAACGATGTTGCGCACGAGATTAGCGCTGCGGTCTCGGATGCTGAGGCGTTTTACGTTCTCACTGTGGATCCACCTGTTGCGGATCACCCGGATCAGTACCGAAGTATTGCGGTCACGATCACCGATAAACCGGGACTGACTGCCCGCACGCGCACGGGGTACTACGCGCAACCATAACAAACTAAAGCAGGTTAGCCAGAGGCTGCTGGCGATCTGTCCGCATGGTTGGGGCAGAGGCCAGCAGCCTCTTGGTGTATGTGCTGGGGTGAGTGGAACAGGGCCTGGGCTGGGCCTTGTTCTACGATTTGTCCGTGGTGCATGACGGCGACGCGGTTTGCAACCTGGGCGACTACGGCTAGATCGTGGGAGATGAACAGCATCGCCAGTTGGTGGCGAACCTGTAAGTCCTTGAGCAGCTTGAGGATCTGGGCCTGTACGGTGACGTCGAGCGCGGTGGTGGGCTCATCGGCGATCAGGAGGCGGGGCTGGTTAACGATGGCCATGGCGATCAGGATTCGCTGGCGCTGGCCGCCGGAAAACTGGTGGGGATAGTCTCCAAATCTGTGCTCGGGGTCGGGCAGCGCTACCTGACGCATGGCCTCGATCACCTTTTCTTTCAGTGCTTTACGAGCTACTTGCGGGTGATGGGCCAGTACGGCTTCGGCGATTTGGGCTCCGATGGGCATCACTGGGTTGAGGGCGGTCATGGGTTCCTGGAAGATCATGGCGAGGTTGCGGCCACGGTGGCGGCGGATGGCTTCGGGGGAGAGTGCGAGCAGAGATTCTCCGCTAAAGCTAATGTTTCCAGTTATTTGGGCGGAGGGTGGTAGCAGGCGCAGCATGGCCAGCGAGGTGGCGGACTTGCCTGAGCCGGACTCGCCCACCAGCCCCAGCGTCTCTCCTGCATTGATATGAAAGGAGATATCCTTGACAGCGCGATGGCTGCCGAAGGCGATGGAGAGATGGTCTACGGTGAGTAACGGAGCAGTGTCCACTGGTGCATGGTAGCGAATTTCGTGGACATAAGCTGGTGTTTTGTATGGCAAAGATGGTGCGCTGACGGTGATGGCGGACTTTGGTGGCCGGAGCAACGTCTAAACTCGGGACGAGCCTATGAAAAGTTTTCTGGTTGGATTATTTGTTGCGGGAGGACTGGTCCTCGGCGGGTCGAGCAGACCGGTGCAGGGACAGACACACAAGGTCGAGAAGACCCAGACTGTGGTGCGTGCGGTGGGGGTGTATGAGTGGATGGGGGACATGGCCAAGCCGACGGCCAGCCGCCTGATTCCGATCACGGTGTTTATCGACAAGCAACTGGAGGATGCCGGGGTGTACCTGGCGCGGCCGGTACCGTTTGCCTTGCTGACGGGAAATGTGTACGAGTTGCAGCAGTCGGGTGTTGCCAAGGGTACGCTGAGCCTGGCCTACTCGCGCCACCTGCATGCCGAGAATCTGACGACTGGTGAGTCAGCGTACGACGATGGCTGGTTTGGCTATGGGAGCTATCAGCCGCTGCGTGCGGAGAAGAAGACGGCGGTGCTAAGGGCCTCCAAGACGCTTCCGGTGATCAAGGGTGGCAACGCCAAGGGAGTGACGGATGACGATCGCCCTCACTTTGCTACTCGCGGTGGCGGCGATGCGCAGGCGAAGGCGGGCGATACGGCTGCCAAGCCAGCAGCAGACACCAAGACCGATACGGCGACGGAGACGACTGCCGATAGCACGAGCACGGGCAGTGCACCGGCGGGCGATCCGGACCGGCCTACGCTGAAGCGGCGGTCCAGCAGCAGCGGCAGCGACAGCAGTACGGCGTCGAGTAAATCCGGCACGGGTACAACGGACTCGACCTCGAGCACACCGGCGGACGATCCGGATCGGCCTACGTTGAAGCGGCATACCGCGGACCAGGGCAAGAAAAACAATACGCACGGCGAGGATGAAGCCAAGGTGACTGGCATCGGCTCGCTGAACGACGATCCTAACCGCCCAAATCTGCATCGGGGTAAACCTGCCAGTGCGATGACGGAGGCAGACCTGCCCAAGCTGACCGGGTTGCCAGTGAACATGCATCAGATGGTTGCGGTATCGGATGCGGTGAACCGGCCGGTGCATGACTTTACTCGTCCGTGGGAGGATGACCAGGAGCGGGCTGCGGTGCTGAAGAAGATGGAGGATCTGGCGCAGAAGCAACTGGACGCGTACCGGGCCGTGGGTGCGCCAACCGCAGGTGCGGCGGACGCGAACGGAAGCGCCAAGACGAGCGCGACGACGGCTGCGACGAGTGCGAACAAGGCCAAGGCAACCACGGCAAGCCGGAGAGCCAAGCAGAGTGCGGCGCATAGCAAGACGCCGCCTGCACCTGCGGGGCCGACGTTTCTCGATGAGGAGTTGAAGGGCTACCTGTTGAGCTATGGTGGTGCGCCAACCTACATCTACACGGCCCACACGGATGGGACCGGAGCAGCGCTGATCTACGTGACGATCGTGGCGCAGGCGGATGCGATGGGCGAGATCAAGCCAGCGATCCAGAGCGTGACAGATGCGGCGCACCTGGATCGCACGCCGCGCATGAAACCCGTGGATGCCGTGGATGTAGAGGCAAGCAACCGTGCGAGCCTGTTGTTCGAGTTGCGCCAGAAGAATGCCCGGCAGTTTGCGCTGTATCG
>DAICZO010000095.1 GCA_027311125.1 Acidobacteriaceae bacterium | reverse complement strand
AGATACCGTTGCGCTCGCCGAAGATGTATTCCTTCATCTTGGGGTTCCAGCGCTTGGTCTGATGCCCGAAGTGAACGCCAGCTTCGAGCAGTTCTTTCATAGTGATGTTTGCCAATGTAGCTCCTTGGTGAAGGCAGCCGGAGGGTGGTCTCTAAGAGGCCATGCCGGTACCTGGATTGATCCCGCGTGCGGGAGATTTGACTCGTGACCTCCGATGAGACGGCTCCGGAGGGTGATGCGAAGCAGCGAAACATTATCGTTGCTGAAGTGCGGGGGGTGAGAGCTGATTGCCTGCCGTGTGTCAGGCTGGGGCGGGGTGAGTTCCAGCCCAGCCTGACATACAGCAAACAGCAAACAGAAGCCTCTGCTTAGCGCTTGGAGAACTGGAAGCGAGCGCGAGCACCCTTCTGACCGTACTTTTTACGCTCTTTACCACGCGAATCGCGGGTAACGAGGCCCTGAGCCTTGAGTGCCTTGCGCAGTTCAGGGTTGAACTCCATGAGTGCGCGGGCGATGCCGAGCTTGACTGCATCGGCCTGTCCCATGACGCCGCCACCCTTGACGGTGGTGAACACGTCGAAGGTTTCGCCGATATCGGAGATGCCGAGGGACCGCTTGGCTGCGGCGCGCTGCTGAGCGGTGACGAAGTAGACGTCACACTCTTTTTTGTTGACGGTGAACTTACCGCTGCCGGGACGGAGGAAGACGCGGGCGATGGAAGACTTGCGCCGGCCGGTTCCGTAGAATTGAACTAGATCTGCCATGGTGCTCCTTGAACTTTGACCTTATGGGGTGGAAACCCCGGGGAAGGTATTGAACTCGTTCGGCACGGCTAAGGCCGTACCCCTGAACAGCTAGACGGCCTTGGCCTTGGGGGCGTTGGATGCGTGGAACTCCAACGGCACGGGCTGCTGGGCGATGTGGGGGTGCTGGCTACCCTTGTAGACCTTGAGCTTGGTGGCCATCTGGCGTCCGAGCTTGGACTTGGGGAGCATACCCTTGACGGCCTGCTCGACGATCGCTTCGGGGCGCCGGGCGAGCAGCTTGATGAAGGACTCTTCGCGGAGACCACCGGGGAAGCCGGTGTAGCGGCGATAGAGCTTGCTGTCGGCCTTGAGTCCCGTGAGCACGATCTTTTCGGCGTTGATGATGACGACGTGATCGCCCATGTCGATGTAGGGGGTGTAGAGGGGGTTGAGCTTGCCGGCGAGGACCGATGCGGCGGTGGTGGCGAGACGTCCGAGGGTCTTGCCGGTGGCGTCTACTACGAACCACTTGCGCTTGATATCTTTGCCGCTCGGGATGGTGGTGCTGTTGTTCATGAGGGTTACTCCCTGGTTCTGCCGTCTTCAGTGTTCGGCGTGTGGCATGAAGAAAAGGTGGAACGATTTTTGCTGCGTACTGCTGGTGTTGCAACTGCCAACTGCGGATGACCTTACCTGTGCTGCTCGCTGCGACATAGTAACGAGCCTGTACAGGCTGGTTGCGCTGCCTGGCGATGAAACGGGCGGATTGGCTGCGGGAACGAGAAGCAGACCTCTCGAACGCGGACAAGCCAAACTGCTTGGAGTGCGCACAGAACCTTGTTTGGGGCCTGAGGAGTGGGTGCTTCTGGGGTGCGGTGATGCGGTGCAGCCCCGGATACTGCGTACGACGGCTCCCACGACGTCTCGCTTGGCTGATGTCATTCGTGCTGGTTAAGCGCACGGATGTACAGACGCGAGACTGCGCGAGTCTTCAGGATAGACTAACTACAATACATGGTCAACCACAAAGGTCGAACTTGAGCCTGACATCTGTGATTCGCCAAGACTTCAACGCGCTAAAAAATCGGGATTGGGGAGTAGATGGATGGGTATGACGGGCCGGACGAGACGAGGGGCGCTGCTGGGAAGTACTACGGGACGATGGCTTGCTGGCGCCGTGTCCGTGCTGGTGGTGCTGTACGCATACGTTTTAGTGTTGATGCCCGACAAGCTGTTTGCGGACGACAGCTATTTTTATTTTCAGGTGGCATGGAATTTTGCCCGAGGCAAGGGCAGTACTTTCAATAATATCCTGCCGACAAATGGATATCATCCGGTGTGGCTGCTGTTGTGTTCTCTCGTATTTCGTGTGTTTTCTCTCAAGGTCAGGGCGATCCATGCAATCGGAGGGATAACCGCCACAATTCAGGTAGCGACGCTGTGGATGGTTCGGCGCATCGTGTTGTTGGTCGGAGCAGATCTTTGGCCTATTGCATTCCTGATACTTCTGCCATTCTGCTTCCTGTCACAACTGGGGACGGAGGGGCCGTTGAGTGGATTGCTTCTCAGCCTCCTCATCTTTCTGGGGTATGAGCTGCGGTGCTTGCCCGAGTCCCGATTGTCCTGGTGGATCAGCGCACGATTCCATACGATTGCTGCGATAACAGTATTGACTCGGCTGGACAATATCTTCATCGTGGGCAGTGTGTGGATGGCACTTTGGTGGATGCTGAGCGTGAAGGGCCGTCGACTTCAGGTAGCTACGTTACCCATTTACGTGGCTTTCTGGGGTGCCTATCTGACGTCTAACTGGCTTTACTTTGGAACTTTTCAGCCCATTAGCGGGCTTTTGAAGAGCAATAGCCATCCTGATCATGGTTTTGGTTCTAATCTGCCGCATACCGCGCTCATCGCCCTTACGGTGATTGTGGTTGGAATAGTGATTATGGCATGGAAGGGTCGTGACGCATTTTTCTTCACGATCGAGGTGCCCTTTGCTTTCGGGGTACTGCTGCACGCGGCTTACATCACGTTATGTATGTCGAGTGAAACACGTTGGAGCTGGTATTACACGAGTTGGATACTGTTGGCCAGCATTTTACTGGCACGGATTGGGGCCTTGGCGTTGGTGAGACGCCCGCGTCTGGCCGGACTTGCGTGTGCGTTATGTGTGCTGGTGTTGGCAGGACTATGGTTTAAATTGAGCTACAGAAAGTTCTATCTAGGGCAAAGTCCTGTACCGCCTGTCGCATTTAATGATGAGGTGTATACCAAAGCTGGGATACGCCGAGCGTTTGCCTATGACCAACCTGGAATGCTGGCGTACTATTCGGACCTCGAAATTGTTCCGCTCGATGGGCTGATGGGTAACCTCGGATTTCAGCATGATCTAGCAACTAAAGGTTTGAAGGCTGTCATGCAAGAGGAGCAGATCGATGGTTTCATTGGACCTCCAATGCCAATGAGTGACTCTGAACAGAACTCGATGTGCGAGGCGGTTTATTTGTCGACCGAGCAATTTCGATGTATTCGGGATGCTTGGGGAGCATGGCAAATGACTGGAGTCGATGTTTATGCTCGCGTCCCTAGTCGATTTGCGGGGACGCTGGCACTTCGCTCATCGAATATCGTATGGAATCAAAAAGACCTGGTGGCAGTATGGCGGGTAGATCCTTCGCTGGCAGACCGATAAAGCGCCTACTCTGTGCGTTTGGAGTCGTGCTTACCTATGCTTTGCCTCAACGGGCGCAGTGTGTGTCCGGTCAGGCGCGATCGAACTCGAGGATGGAGCTAGCGGAGAAAGACAGACGCGAGGTTGTCGCAATGACAGCGGCGGCTACGGCGACCGAGGGTGAGGTGCGGACGGATGCCGTGCTGGAGTCGGCAGAGAAGCTGGTGGGTAAGGCGCTTTTTCTGCGTGGATTTTATCTGGCGAATGAGTTGCGGTTTGATGGCGGGGGGCGGTTGGTGGGTTCGGCGAAGGTGGGTGACTGGACGCTGGCGGCGGTGGAGGTGCGGACAGTGACACGACGCGGGCCGGAGGCGATTGAGCTGGACGGGGTGCGTACGGCGATTCGGTACAACGCGGAGCAGCACCAGTTTGAGCGGCATCCGCTGAAGGACGAGGCGGTACGGATTGTGATGGCCGATGCCGGGAGCCTGAAGGGGTTTGAGGCGGAGGAGGAGGCGGTGTTTGCGGTGGGTATCGATCCGGGGCTACAAGGAGCGATGCCAGCGTACTGGCAGCACTACTTTCGACCGGGGCTGGCCTGGGCAAAGGATGAACTGACCGGGGTGACGGTGTACCCGATGCTGGGGCTGCCGAATCAGCAGAACGATGTGAGCCCCCCGACGCTGGCACATAAGACAGATGCGAGGCCGACGGGATATGCGGAGCGGGAGCGGGTGCGAGGGCCGCTGCAACTGCGGATGATAGTGGATGCCGAGGGTATTCCACGACGGATTGCGGTACAGACGCCGCTGGGATACGGGCTGGAAGAGTTTGCCGTCGAGGCGGTGACGAAGTGGCGTTTTGTACCCGGTATGCGCGCAGGAAAGCCGGTAGCGACCGAGGTGATTGTGGGGATCGACTTCGAATATGCGGGGATACCGCGCTTCTAGTGCGCGGATAGCTTGATTAGAGGAGATTGAGCTTTTCGAGGAGGCTGCGGGAGGAGCGCCGGCAGAAGAGCATGGCGACCGAGGTGGGGGTGTTGGCACGTGCACGGCGTCCGGCGAAGATGAATCCGACAGCTCCGGTGACGATGTAGAGGATGGAGGCGGGTTCGGCAGCCAGGGTGAGGAGAGATGTGGCACAGAGCGTAGTCATAGAACCTCTTTCGGCTAATTTGAGGTTATCGATGAGTAATCTCTTATGCTGTAGCACGAAAGTGGTAGTGGGTTTGGCGGGTGGGGTGCACAGGTGGGGTGCAGTGGTGGACGTCGAGCACTGAGTTCGACTGTCCTTTCCCGTGGCTTTTGGATTAGTGCTCGAGTTGAGTCTGGCTGGGCTGCTGGCCG
>DAICZO010000280.1 GCA_027311125.1 Acidobacteriaceae bacterium | reverse complement strand
TGCTGGCGGAGCCGGTCATCTCGAGCATGATGGACTCGGGCGCGAGATCGACAACTCGTGCCCGAAACACTTGGGCTAGTTCAAAGACCTGCGAGCGTGAGTGGAGACCGTGGGGGGAGTCGGGGCCGACCTGGACTTTGATGAGGCAGAGCTCGCGGATGACGGCTTCGGAGCGGCCTACTTCGTCGATGTCGATGGTGATTTCGAGTTTGTAGAGGGAGGCCTTGATGCGGTGGGCGGCGGTGTCGGGGGCCTCGCAGACGATGGTCATGCGGGAGACGTCGGGACGCTCGGACTCGCCTACGGTGAGCGAGACGATGTTGATGTTGAGACGGCGGAAGAGCGAGGCGACGCGGGTGAGGACGCCGGGTTTATCAGAGACTAGGGCTACGAAGGTGTGGAGCATGGGAGACCTTTCAGTTCGGGTTCTCGTCGGAGTGCGGCAGTGAGCTGGCCGGTGGTGCAGGGTAGGTGGGGATGAGCTTTTTGGGGATTTCGAAGAGAGTAAGGACGCCGGGTCGTGGGCGTGGTTTGGCGTCGCTACAGAGGTTTCCGGTGGTGATGCCGGTGCGGAGAATGTCGGCGATGGAGTAGTTGGTGTAGAGCTCGGCGCGGGGGCGGCAGTCGGCGTACATGTTGGCGAGGATGCGGATGATGGTGGCGGTACCGGTTTCGACGAGGATGATGCCGGACTTATTGGTCGCCATGGCGACGGAGCCGATCTGGTCTGCGCGGAGAGCTACGTTGAGCTGCTCGTCGGTGATGGGGCGGTTGGTGCGGGCGTTGATGACGCGGATGCGGAGATGTTGAGCTTGCGCTGCGTAGCCCTTGACGCTGCACACGAGGGCCAGAACAACTGCGGCGATGAAGGCGCGTTGTTTGCTGGGTGCGAGGGCTACGAAGTGGTGGAGCATGGAAATCCTTTCGGGTTCAACGGAAGGCTTAGCAGCGATGACCTGGGGCTTTGGTAGAGCAGGCCTTCCGCTCTGTAAAACTCGGCGCGTGTGCTTTCGGCATCGTTATTCGTCCTCTGCGGTCTCGAGGAGGGGGTCTTTGGTGGGGCGACGGACCATCTCGTGGAGGGCTGCTCCGGGAGCGATCATGGGGTAGACGCCGTCTTCTTTTTCTACCTGGAAGTTGATGAGGAAGGGTTTGCCAGAGGTACGGGCTTTTGTAACGGTGGGGGTTACATGCTGGCGTTGGCTGACGCTGGCACCGGCGATGCCGTGGGCGGTGGCGAGCATGACGAAGTCGGGGCTGAGGATGGGGGAGGCGGAGTAATTTTTGTCGTAGAAGGCCTCCTGCCACTGGCGAACCATGCCGAGGAAGCCATTGTTGATGACGGCGATGTTGATCGCGAGGCCTTCCTGCTGGATGGTGGAGAGTTCGGCGGCGGTCATCTGGAAGCCTCCGTCGCCGGCGATGACCCAGACGTCTTTTTCGGGGCAGGCGGCTTTGGCTCCGATGGCGGCGGGGAGTGCGAAGCCCATGGTGCCGAGGCCTCCGGAGGTGATGAGGGAGCGGGGGGTGTCGTGCTTGAAGTACTGGGCCTCCCACATCTGGTGCTGGCCTACGTCGGTGACGATGATGGTCTGGGCGAGTCGTCCGGCGGCTTTGGCTTCGCGCCAGATGTCGTTGATGACGTGGGCGGCGTAGAGGTGGCCGTTGTCGGGGAGGTTGATGATGTCGCGGACGGCGGCGGTGCCCTTCATGGCGTTGACCTGGTCGATCCATGCGGTGGCGCTGTGGGGGGCGAGGTTGGGCAGCATCTGGTCGAGGGTTTTGGCGAGGTCCCCGATGAGGGCTACGTCGACCTTGACGTTTTTGTTGATCTCGGAGGGGTCGATGTCGATGTGGATCTTCTTTGCATTTGGCGCATAATGCGCCAAGTTACCCGTCACGCGGTCGTCGAAGCGCATACCGAAGGCGAGGAGGAGGTCTGCCTGCTGGATGGCGTGGTTGACCCAGGACTCACCGTGCATGCCCATCATGCCGAGGTTGAACGGGGATGACGCCGGGATGACGCCGATGCCGAGCAGGGTCGTGGTGATCGGGATGCCGGCCGTCTTGGCGAGCTTGAGCACCTCCGCGGTCGTGCCGGACTTGAGGACGCCCTGCCCCGCGAAGATGAGCGGCCGCTTGGCGGCATTGATCAGCTCGGCCGCGCGCGCGAACTCCGATGCCGGGGCGTGGTAGCTCGGGCGGTAG
>DAICZO010000091.1 GCA_027311125.1 Acidobacteriaceae bacterium | reverse complement strand
CGAGGCCGAGGGTGCGGGCTGGCCGGCCACCAGGAGCGACGTGGGCTGGGAGAGGGAGTCAGAGGGTAGGGACGAGTTTGCAGGAGACGAAAAAGTCGGCTTCATGGGCACTATTCAGTATATCGCCAATCCAGCAGGGGGCTGGGACGGGGTGTCCGGGGTAGTCGCGGTGCTTTGGTGCGGGAGGGTTGGCAGCCGCGGAGGCCCTGTGGCCGGATGGGGGCTTTTGGTGGCGGGAACAAGGTCTGCCAACGTTGGAGCGCGTTACGAGCCACTTTCGCTGGCCGGGATAGGCTATCCTTCTGCGCAGAGCCCTGTGTTTGCGTCGATTCCATCCCAGTTGCCGGTCCTGCTCCGCTTTCCGCGGAACCTGGTGCCTTTTGGGCTTTTTCTGGGGGCAGTGGCGGGTGTGACCGGCTACCTGCTGACGCGTCATCGGGTAACCCCGGCGGAGCGGGAACAGATACGCCGCGAGCTGCTGGCCAGGACGGGACGGCTTACCGACGGGAGCATCACCGAGACGCAGTGGCTGGCCTCCTCCGCGGGGGAGGGTGGGCCAACCATGCCGACGATGCTGCTGTATCGCTACAGCATTGCGGGGGTGACGTACGAGTGCGCCCAGGATGTAAGCCTGTTGCCGCAATTTGTCGAGCATGTGCGCATCGACCTGCCAGTGCAGGTGCGGTTCGACCCGCGCAACCCGGGCAACAGCATCGTGGTGTCGGAGTCGTGGAGTGGGCTGCGGTTAGGATTTCATCCTTTGCGAGAACGTCGGACGGATGAGGCAGCGGGAGCAGCGGGGCCAGCGGGGCTGCGTGGGGAGAACGTGAGCGATGGTACTGGTGCTGCGGACGAGCAGGCGGCCAAGGAGCATTCCCCGGCCTGAGACGGTGGGGTGATGGAATCGCCGGGCGGTCGCGGGCTACACTGGAAGCTATGCACATGGTCGCCAGTCCGAACCGTACGATGCAGCGGGTGCTGAAGTTCTCCATGGTGTTGACGTCAGCCTATGTGGTGGCGACGTTTATTTTTGGGTTGCGGGCGCACTCGCTGGCGCTGATCTCCGAGGCGGGACATAACGTCTCGGACCTGTTGGCGATTTTGCTGTCGTTTGTGGCGGTGTACTTTCAGGCGCGTCCGGCGACGGCGGAGAAGACCTTTGGCTACCAGCGGGCGGGTGTGCTGGCTGCGTTTGTGAACGCGGTGACGCTGGTGGTGCTGTCGGTGTGGATTGGGGTGGAGGCGCTGCACCGGCTGGCCGATCCGGTGTCCGTTCACCCGAAGCAGATGATGATTGTCGCGGCAGCGGGCGTCGTGATGAACGGTACGATTGCGACGCTGCTATGGAAGTCTTCGGGCGACGTGAATATTCGCGGCGTGTTTCTGCACATGCTGGGCGATACGCTTTCGACGGCGGCGGTGATCGCTGGTGGCCTGGGGATTCTGTGGACAGGCATGATGTGGATCGACCCAGTGCTGTCGCTGCTGATTGCGGCGATGATTCTGTGGAGCTCGGTGGGGATCATTCGGGAGACGCTGAATATTCTGCTGGAAGGCACGCCGCGCACGCTGAAGCTGGGGCAGGTACTGGAGGCGATGCAGGAGGTGGAGGGCGTGCTGGATGTCCACGATCTGCATGTGTGGTCGCTGGGGTCCAGCTCCCATGCGCTGGCCAGCCACGTGACCATCGCCGATATGCCGATGTCGGACTGCGGTGCGATTCTGAACGGGATTAACTGCGCGCTGCGGGACCGCTTCCACATTACGCATACGACGATCCAGTTTGAGACGACGGGTTGCGAGACCACGCATGGCTGCTCCGCGCCGCCAGAGTTGGAGGCAGCCGGTGCGCATGGCCATCATCACCATGGGCACAACCACTCGCACTAGGCTGTGATGACGGGTGCAGATTTATTGCTGATCGAACAGAAGAACGCCTGCCATGGAGGCAGGCGTTCTTCGTGATGGCTTCTGAGGCTGCTGAGAGCCGGGTCGCGGATTAGAGCAGAGTTGCATCCAGGGTGATCTCGGCGGCCTTGAGGACCTTGGAGAGCGGGCAGCCGACCTTGGCGGTGTTGGCCAGTTCGTCGAACTTGGCCTTGTCGATGCCGGAGGCCTTGACCTTGGTGGTGAGGTGGATTTTGGTGATGGTGGGGCCGCCCTCAGGCAGTAGCTCCAGAGTGACGACGGCGGTGGTCTCGATGGTGTCGGGGGTGAGGCCAGCCTGGGTGAACTGCGAGCTGAGCGCCATGGAGTAGCAGCCAGCATGGGCCGCGCCGAGGAGTTCCTCAGGGTTGCTGCCTACGCCGCTCTCGAAGCGCGAACCGAAGCTATACTGAATCTCTTTCAATGCGCCGGACTGAGTTGAAACGGTTCCTTTTCCGTCCTTGAGTCCGCCATGCCACACTGCACTTCCGCTGCGATTCATCGTTACTCTCCTTGTGGATCAAAAATGTTGGTCGAGATTGATAGGTATAACGTATTCCAGTTACGTGGCCGGACGATCGCCGGCTACTTGGCACTGTACCGGATAGGATGCTCCTACGTCGTGAACGGGTGTTTCTTTTCTGTGCGAATGATTTAGGCTATCGCCATGCGGAGTCCCCTTGCCATGCAGACCGAGGCTGACGAAACGACGGTGAGTGCAACAGAATCAACCGTGTGCACCCTGCCGGACGAACACCACTGCGTCTATTGCCCGACGTGCTCGAGCCGGCTGCAGGACAGCCGTTGCAAGCTGGTGTGCCGGACGTGCGGGTACTTTCTGAGCTGCGCCGACTTCTACTAGCGCCGCTACTGCTGGCTGGCCTTGCGGGCAGCCTCGAACTCGTCGTTGGGGTTCCAGTGGATGGTGTGGGTAGCGTTGATAGCCTGCCAGCCTAGCTCCATGCCGAAGCGGTCGAGTTTGGCGTTGCCGTTGAAGTCCCAGTCGGGGTGATAGTTGTCGCTGAAGTTGTGGTAATCGTGGGCGGTAAAGTCCTCGAATTTTTTGCGTCCCCAGGCTTCGTCGTGGCCCTGGAAGAGTACGCCGGTGTCCACGGAGAAGGCGGGAATGCCGACGCGCGAGAGGCTGAAGTGGTCGGAGCGGTAGTAGCTGCCGGCCTCCGGTCGGGGATCAGGAACGATGGCGAGATCGAAGCGTTTCGCGGTGGCTTGGACGACAGGAAAGAAGTCGGTGCGCTGGGCTCCGTTGACGTCGATCTGGCGGGGGATGCCGATGGGCAGTACCATGTCGTAGTTGATGTCGAGTGCAATCTGGGCGGCAGGGATGGGGGGATGCTGGCCGAGATATTCGCTGCCGAGCAGGCCCTGCTCCTCCGCGGTGACGGACGCGAAGATGACGGAGTGCCTGGGATGCAGGGCGGAGGCGGTCCAGGCGCGGGCCATCTCCAGCAACATGCCGCAGCCAGTGGCGTTGTCAGCGGCGCCGTTGTAGATGTTGTCGCCCTTCATGCCGGGGACGAAGCCGAGGTGATCGTAGTGCGCGGTGTACAGAACGGCCTGGTCCTTGACGGCTTTGGTGGTCGAATTAGCGACGTCGGTACCGGGCAGGATGCCGATGACGTTGGCGCCCTGAAATGGACGCACGACGCTCTCCACGTGGGCCTGCAGACGGACGGGTAGCTGCTGCGCGTGGAAGCCGCGCTGACCAGCGGCGGTCATCTGCTGGTTGAGGTCCATGCCGCTGGAGGCGAAGATCTGGCGGGCGACGTCGAGCTGAATCCAACTGGCAGCCTGCAACTGCGGGTCTTTGTCGTCGCGAAGATAGGTCTTCTCGCTGGTGTTGGAGTTCTTGACGACGTCCCAGCCATAGCTGGCGAGGTCAGTGCGGTGGATGATGAGCGCGCCGACTGCGCCGTGGCGGGCGGCCTCTTCAAACTTGTAGGTCCATCGCCCGTAGTAGGTGAGGGCTTTGCCGCCGAAGAACTTGGGGTCGTCCGATGGTGGGTCGCTGACGATGCAGAGGATGACCTTGCCCTTGACGTCGATGCCGGCGTAGTCGTCCCAGCCGAACTCCGGAGCGATGACGCCATAGCCGACGAAGACGATGGGCGCGTTGATGTCGACGGTGGGGGTGAGGGTGCGGTTGCTGACGGTGTAGTCGTCGCCGTATTTGAGATCGATGGAGTGCAGCTCGATGCCCATGCCGGCGGCATGTTGTGGCAGCAGGGCGAAGGTGGTCCTGGCGGGGATCACGTTCATCCCGACGAAGTTGATCTGCTGCAGGTAGGTGCCGTTGTCGCCGCCGGGCTTGAGGCCGTCGAGTGCGAACTGGGTGGCGATGTACTGCGCAGCCAGCTCCGCACCACGCAGGCCGGGACCGCGGCCTTCGAGCAGATCGTCGGAGAGAAACTTGACGTGGGCGCGGATGTTTTCCGCGCGGATGGAGGCCTCTGCAGCACGCAGTGCCGGGGTGTTCCATGTGGGCGTGGGCGTCTGGGCGACGACCGGCAGGACGCCACTGAACAACGAACCGAGGAGTACAAGCTTCGATACTTTCACGTTAGGTCACTCCAAATCTAAAGCTGATGACAGACATACGAATTGGCAGGAAGAGGTTATCTTACAGCTCGTCAAAGTCGGCGTCATTCCACTCGTCGGCGGCTCCGGCTGGACGTGGCAGGTGGACCTCGTCGGGCAGATCGGGCTGGGCATCGATCCTGACGGCGCGGACCTCCATGACGTCGAGGCGCTGTAGTGCCTTGCGGGCCAGGCCGGTGAGCGGCTCCGAGCCCAGGCGGCTGGTGCGTACCCAGTGGAGTGCGCCCTCGGCGATGGGAACGGACTTGCGCAGTGTGCGATCGCGGGGCCCACGCGCTGCAAAGATGCGCACATAGTAATTGGTGTTGGTGATGGCGTGACGCAGGCGGAGCAGCGGTTCGCGGCCTTCGACGACAGCCTCCGGCAACTGGGGCAGCTCGTACATGCCGGGCATCAGGCTGGCGTGGTCGGGACGTTTTTCCAGCAGCACCTCGGTGATGACTCCGCGTTTGCGCAGGCTGAGCAGATAGGAGGCGGGCTGGCTGCGCTGGGGGGGGCGAGCCGGGGTGAGGTGCTCGCCTCGCGTCTTGCACAGGCCATAGACGGGGCACTGAGGGCAAAGCGGTGCGCGAGGCAGGCAGATGGTGGCGCCCAGCTCCATCATGGCCTGATTGTGATCACCGGGCGGATTGCCCTCGCTGTTGGCCCGGCGCCTCGGCACCAGCATGCTGGCCTGTGCCTGGACAAAGCTGCGAGCCGCCGCGGTGGCGACTTCGGGGCGACCGGTAATACGTAACAAAACCCGTTCCACATTGCCATCGACCACGGCGACGCTTTCGCCGAAGGCGATGCTGGCGATGGCAGCGGAGGTGTACTCGCCGATGCCGGGCAGCGTTCTGAGTTCGAGCGCGGTCGACGGAAGCTTACCGGCATGTTCGCGCACGATGAACTGGGCGGCGCGGTGCAGCATGCGAGCGCGGCGGTAGTAGCCGAGGCCGGACCACGAGGCCAGAACGTCGGCCTCTGTTGCCAGGGCCAAGGCAACGATGGTGGGAAACTTAGCGAGGAAGTCGTTGTAACGATCGATGACGGCAGCGACGCGGGTCTGCTGGAGCATGATCTCCGAAAGCCAGGTGCGGTAGGGATCGTTGACGCCGCGCCAGGGGAGCTGCCGGGCGTGGGTACGATACCAGTTCATGAGCCTGCGGCGAAAAGCCACCACCTGCACCGCATCGAGGCCCACACCACCCGGGCGTACGAGGTCTTTTTCAGGTCTCTTGGTAAGTGGTAGAGGCATTCCTCTGCCAGTCTAACGCGTGTTCGCGATGGACTACACTGGAGCCGTCTATGCGAGTACCGAAGCAGCGTTCGCGAAGAGAGTTTTTGCAGCTTGCGGGCCTTGCCGCCGGAGCGACGTTGCTGCCGGGCCAGGCTCTGGCAGCGGACTCCGGCAGCGGCCCGGCTGGGCTGGTGCAGCGTCCGGCGTTTCCTAATAAAGATCCCCGCTGGGCGACGACCTGGGACGCCGCACTGGCAGTGCTGGCCGGCAATGTCCATACGATGCCACGGTATCCTCGGCCGGTGCTGGTGGAAGGGGCGGTGTATCCGGGCATCTGGCAGGAGTGCGCTCCGCATGAGGGGCTGGTGTATGCAACGCTGAGCCAGTTTGTACCGCTGCTGCCGGGACAACCGACTCCGGCACAGGTGGCGCGGAACAACCACATGGCCTTTTTTGCGCTGCAACGACCGGACGGACAGTTGCCGGCTGCGGTGAAGCTGGCCGACCCGATGGACAATGCCGGAGGCTACGGTCAGATCCAGATGGTGGTGCCGATTGCGGCCACGGCATGGGAGTTGTCGCAGATCACAGGCGACGATGAGTTGCTGGTGACAGCGTATGGTGCCTGCAGCCGCTGGGACAGTTGGCTGCGGGAGTATCGGGATACGCGCAAGACAGGACTGGTCGAGGGTTTCTGCACCTATGA
Source organism: Acidobacteriaceae bacterium (assembly GCA_027311125.1). Classification (GTDB taxonomy): domain Bacteria; phylum Acidobacteriota; class Terriglobia; order Terriglobales; family Acidobacteriaceae; genus Edaphobacter. The sequence continues at coordinate 25 of DAICZO010000091.1, read as the reverse complement.
CACCGGACACGATAACAGTCCGCGG
>DAICZO010000090.1 GCA_027311125.1 Acidobacteriaceae bacterium | reverse complement strand
GTCGCCGGCGGGGATGTAGGCTTCGGGCTGGTAGTAGTCGTAGTAGGAGACGAAGTACTCGACGGCGTTGGAGGGGAAGAAGGTCTTGAACTCGTGGTAGAGCTGAGCGGCGAGGGTTTTATTGTGGGCCAGGATAAGGGCAGGGCGCTGCGAGTCCGCGATGATGCTGGCCATGGTGAAGGTTTTGCTGGAGCCGGTGACGCCGAGGAGGACCTGGTCTTTCTCGCCCGCGCTGAGGCCGGAGAGGAGTTCTGCGATGGCTCGGGGTTGGTCGCCCTGAGGCTTATAGGGAGTGGAGAGCTGAAAGTCCATAACTTATAGGATATTGGATGCAGGAGGATTGGAATGAGTGCAGGAACTGAGTTGTGGCTGATTCGTCATGGTGAGACGGAGTGGAGTTTGAGCGGGAAGCATACCAGCCGCACGGATATTGGGCTGACGGAGCATGGGCGGAAGCGGGCGGAGGAGCTACGGGAGTATCTGGCGGGACGACCGTTTGACCGGGTGCTGGTGAGCCCGATGAACCGTGCGCGGACGACGTGTGCGATTGCAGGATATGGCGACGTGGCGGTGGTGGAGGAAGGGCTGCGGGAGTGGGACTATGGCGTGTTCGAAGGCCGGACTACGGCGGAGATTCGTGCGGAGATTCCGGACTGGAGCGTGTGGAAGGACGAGATCGTGGGTGGTGAGACGGTGGAGCATGTTGGGCAGCGAGCGGATGGGGTGATCGCCAGGGCGTTAGCGAGCGGAGGCGATTTGGGGCGAGTGGCGCTGTTTGCCCATGCACATATTCTGCGGATACTGGCGGCGCGGTGGATTGGGCTGGCAGCGGATGGGGGACGATTGTTTTCGCTGGGTACGGGCAGCGTGAGCGTGCTGGGGTGGGAGCGCGAGACGCGGGTGGTGGAGCGATGGAATCGCGGGTTTGAGGGGTAGGACTGCGACGTTTAGAGCTGGGAGTAGTCGTCGCAGGGTGAGTCTGGCTCGGTGGGGTGCTTGGTGCCGTTGGAGCGCTGGGCGTGGTAGATGCCGCGATGACCCGAGAAGAGATAGCTGGTGACGCAGGCGATGGCGGCGAAGGCTCCGGCTTCGGGGCCGAAGAGTTCGAGCGCCATGAGGCTGGAGGCGATGGGGGTGTTGGCTGCTCCGGCAAAGACGGCGACGAAGCCCATGGCGGCGAGTAGCGAGGAGGGCAAGGGAAGGATGCTGGAGAGAGCGTTGCCGAGGGTGGCTCCGATGAAGAAGAGCGGGGTGACCTCGCCGCCTTTGAAGCCGGCGCCGAGGGTGAGCGAGGTGAAGGCGAATTTGGCGGCGAAGTCGTAGCGGGGCAGATGCTGGGAGAAGGCGGCGACGATGGTGGGGATGCCGAGGCCGATGTATTTGGTGGTGCCGAGCGAGAAGACCGGTGTGGCGACGATGGCTCCACCGAGGAAGGGTCGCAGGGGTGGGTAGGTGATGTAACGCTTGAAGAGGCGTCCGATGGCGTGGGTGGAGCGGGCGAAGAGCATGGCGGTGAGGCCAAAGGCGATGCCGGCAGCAATGGACGACAGCAGGTTGAGGGGGTCCAGTGGGGACTGGAGCGCCTGGGGTGAGACGACGTAGAGGGTGTGGTGAATGTGCCAGGCGCGGGTGACGTAGTCGGCGGCGAAAGAGGCGAGGAAGCAGGGAAAGATGGCCTGGTAGCTGATTGAGCCGATGGTGAGGACTTCCAGGCCGAAGACTGCTCCAGCGAGGGGCGTGCCAAAGACGGAGCCGAAGCCGGCGCTGATACCGGTCATGAGGAGGATTTTGCGGTCGGCGTAGGAGAGGCTGAGCCGAGGGAAGCGAGCGAGCAGGACGGCGATCTGGTCGGCGAGGGAGGCTCCAGTCTGGAGAGCGGTGCCTTCGCGTCCGGCAGAGCCACCGAAGAGATGGGTGATGCCGGTGCCGAGCAGGATGAGCGGCGTCATGCGGAAGGGGATGGTGGTCGGGGGGGCTTCGATCTCGGCGTGGATCTCTTCGAGGATGAGATTGTTACCTGCTTCGACGGCGCGTCCGAAGTAGTGGTAGAGGAGACCGACGAGCAGGCCGGCGAGGGGCAGCAGAGCGATGATCCAGCGGTGAGCTTCGCGGGTGTCTGTGGCCCAGTTGAGCATGATGAGCAGGATCGCGGAGGCTGAGCCAGCGAGTATGCCGACAAGAATGCTGAGGAATAGCCAGCGGGCCGCGTGGCGGAAGGGCTGAAGGCAAGCAAGGACAGGGTTGGGGCGGGCAGGTATTACCAGTGTTTCGGGCATGGGCCTCCTACGGAAATCGTAGGAGTCATCAGCTTCTGCGAGTTGCAGATGCGGTTAGAGGCGGAACCCCATCGCCTTGAGTCTGTGAGGGTAGGTTAGCAAGGGTTGGGATGTCGGTCAAACGGTAGCGTGAGGCGCACGTTTTGACAGCTGAGAGGACGACGGACGTGTTAGATTGAGCGCACTCAGCCTTTTCAATATTGGGAGATACGCGATGCGATGGAGCCGACGTGTTCTGGTTGCCGCAGTGACGATGACTGCAGGTGTGCTTGGGTTAGGGACGATGGGTTGGGCGTGGGCGGCGGAGCCTGCTGGGACGAGCGTGACCAGCGATGAAGCACATGGCAAGGCGTGGTGGGCGCGGGTACAGTATCTGGCGGACGACTCCATGAAAGGCCGGTTGACGGGGAGTGCCGAGTATCTGAAAGCCGCGGCGTATGTGGTGGAACAGTTCCAGTCATTCGGGTTGGAGCCTGCGGGTGTGCATGGGACGTACTACCAACCGGTGAAGTTTGATGTACAGCGAGTGATTGCGGAGCGTTCTGCGATGGGGCTGGTGGT
>DAICZO010000072.1 GCA_027311125.1 Acidobacteriaceae bacterium | reverse complement strand
CCACTGGTGGTATTGGGGAGAGTTGGGTGTGGCCTGCTCCGTGAGCAGTTGATCGAGGGCTGCCGCCTGCTGGGCCGAAGGGGCCAGGCGCAGAGTTACGGATAGCGGTTGAGACACCGGCAGCGGACCCAGATCGACCGTGGACGTGGTGGAACTGATGCTTAGCGCATGGCTGGCAATGTTGGCACGCTCGATCTGTGCGTCAGCGGCCGGGCAAATCAGCGGCAAGAGCGATACAACGGACGACACCGCAAACGATGCAAAACGGCGAAGGCCTGGACGTACACGTGGAGTGGTGAACATATGCTAACGCGATGGTTACATTGGGGTAGTTAAAAGGCAATGGAAAAGGACCAGCCTGGGGGTGCTTTAGCTGGTCCTTTTGTGCTATTTGGAGTGGCGAAGGTGGTACGCCTGGCGTGTGATTACAGGGCGTACTTCCCTGCCTGGATCACGTGCTGGGCAACCTGTCGCCGCAGACGGATGGTGTCCGTGCCGTCGTGTTTGGAGAGCCGCCGCAGGATGGTCAGTTGCGTCCGCAGCATATCCCCTTCAGCCACGGCGGAGATGATTTTGCGCGCCGCCAGCTCAACCTTCTCAAACGCACCAGAGGTATAAATACTGGCCATCGCTACCGGGATCTCGCTATTCCCCCTGCCGGTGGAGATCTTCAGTGCGCGCAGGATGGTCGACTCCATCGCATAGACCTCGATGATCATGTCGGCGATGGAACCCATCACCTCCTGCTCATCGGCCAGCCTGGCCATGTACTTCTGGGTTGCGGCACCGGCGGCAAAGAGGGTCAACTTCTTGGCCTGGGCCAGCAGGTTCAACTCCGCCGACAGCGGCCCGTCCGACTCGTCGCCACGCGGAGACGGTCCGGCCATCACCTCATCCATCAGCGCCTTGATCGCAGGCATCAGCGCCAGCTTGCCCGACATCGCCGACTTCATCAGCCAGCCGGTGATGATCAGCCGATTGATCTCATTGGTGCCTTCGAAGATCCGGTTGATGCGGGCATCGCGGTAGGCACGCTCGGCCGGATACTCCTCCACATAGCCGTAGCCAGCGAAGATCTGCAGGTTCTGGTCGACGACCATATCCAGCATCTCGGACGCCCACACCTTCACGATCGAGCACTCCACGGCATACTCCTCGATACGCTTCTGAATCTCGGCGGTGTCGTTCTTGTCCACGCCGCGCAGTGCATCGTCGATCAGCCCGACGGTCCGGTAGCAGACGGCCTCACCGGCAAAGATGCCGGTCGCCATATCGGCCAGCTTCTCCTGGATCAGCCCAAACTCGCTGATCGATTTGCCGAAGGCCTTGCGCTCCTTGGCGTACTTGATCCCGTTGTTCAACGCCATCCGCGCCCCACCCACCGCAGCATTGCCCAGCTTGTAGCGGCCTACATTCAAAATGTTGAACGCGATGTGATGGCCCTTGCCCACCTCGCCGAGCAGGTTCGCCACCGGAATCCTGCAGTCCGTCAGGATCAGCGGACAGGTGCTGCTGCCGCGGATGCCCAGCTTATGTTCCTCCTTGCCGGGCGCAAAGCCAGGGGTTCCCTTCTCGATCAGGAACGCAGTCAGCTTCTCTTTGCCAGCGTCCTTGCCCTCTTTCACCTCGCACTTCGCGAACACCGTAAAGATGTCGGCAAACCCGGCGTTGGTAATCCACATCTTCTCGCCATTCAGGATGTAGTGCTGGCCATCCTCCGAGAGCACGGCCCGGCAGCGGGCATTCACCGCATCGGAGCCGCTGGTCGACTCCGACAGTGCGTACGCGCCCACAAACGTGCCATCTGCCAGCTTGGGCAGGTACTTCTGCTTCTGCGCCGGGGTGCCGTACCAGACCAGCGGCAGCGTACCGATGCCGGTGTGGGCTGAGAACGCCACCGAAAAGCTGCCCTGCTTGGAGATATTCTCGGCAATGATCGCGGAGGTGGCCTTGTCCATCTCCAAGCCTCCGTACTCCTCGGGAATATCGGCGGAGGTCAATCCCAGTTCGGCTGCTTCCTTGATCAGGCGGCGCGTTACCGCAAAGTCCTTGGCCTCGATGGCGTCGGAGACCGGCATGATCTCGTTGGTGGCAAACTCCGCCGTGGTCTGCGCGATCTGCTTGTGCTCCTCGGTAAAGTCTTCCGGGAAGAAGCACTCCGCCGCGGTGGGGTTGGCGATCAGGAAGCTGCCGCCGGCAATGCGGGCGGTGCTGCGGACGGGCGGAACGGGAGTCATAGTAGCCATGGAATTACCTCACGGAACGGAGTTGTTGAAGCTTGCGGTTCGAGATCAGCAGGGCCGCCGCATTCGCGAGCGTGGGAATGCCAACCCAGAAAGAAAACGGAA
>DAICZO010000071.1 GCA_027311125.1 Acidobacteriaceae bacterium | reverse complement strand
ACCTTCATCGACCGCAGCGTACTCACGTGATACCCGTAGAACGGCTCAAACAGCAGCACCTCGTCCCCCGGATTCAGCAACGCCATCGCCGCCGCATGGAACGCCCCCGTCGCCCCACTCGCCACCAGCACCTCGCGCTCTGCATCTACCTCCAGCCCATGTGTCCGCTGCAACTGCTCCGCAATCGCCCGCCGCAACCGCTGAATCCCATCCATCCGCGTGTAGATGTTGTGCCCCTCGCGCATCGCACGCATCGCACCCTCCATCACCACCGCCGGAACCTCCGTGTCGCACACCCCCTGCGCCAGGTTCACCCCACCCATCCGGTCGCACTCCGCCGTCATCGCCCGAATCTCGCTCTGCACCACCCGCGGAGCCAACTCACTCAACGAGAGTTTTCTCGAATATGTCGTAGTTTGCATAGTCGTGGTTTTCATCCTAAAAGGTATCCCTGAGTGTGACGTCACCGTTCTTGTTTATCGATGCAGTAAATGGCGGTGACTGAGTCTGCACGAGACGTTGCATCGGAATCAGAGCACGCCGAAGTGCTATACCCATCTCAAAGCCAGCCAGATTATTTCTGGAGAAATAGAACATACGAACTCGGTTCACACGAACTGCCTCCTTCTCGAGGTAATTGGTTCGAATCCGCGCATCCGTGGTGAGAAGAGACCATCCACGACTGGCAATAATTGGAAGCCATACCGTATCTTCCAAACCAGCCGCAAAATGGTCGAGATGCTTTTCGCAGACAAGGCCAGATTCTTCGATGGCTTCGATGATATGAGGATTGCGGCAATGATTCTCGTCAAGAAAAATAACCAACTCACGGACGACTAGGCCGCTTGCCCCTTGTTCATCTCCCATCGAATCGCATCCTCGAGCACTGCGGCTGTAACCCCATACTCACGCGCTAAATCGGCGACCGAATCGCGCGCATTGAATCGGCCCACAATCACGGACGTGGAGATTCCGGTTCCAGCCAACACTGGTTTTCCAAACGAAACCGTAGGACTGATGGAGATATGCTTCGGCTCCGTCTCGCGCTCTGCGACGACAAAGGGATACAGCCGCGCCACTCTTCCTGCATCGTCCCGTTGAATCCGATGTAAGTAAAGTGAAACAAACTCGCGAAACTCTCTCTGGCTTCGTTGCGACAGATTGATCACGTCATCCTTATCGTGGATACAAAGATTCACTCCATCTGTCTCGAACGATTCATCCAGCAGAGGATGAGTGCTCTGCCGAAGATGCGTGAGCTCATTCAAGGCCTTCCGTATCCCTTGAAGCGAAATTCCATGAACCTTCCGCATGGCCTTCAATATATGAGCTTCCGCAAGGTTGTTGAAAGACAACGCACCTGGACGCGGAGTATGAATCAGTCCGTCCTCACCGGACCAGCGCCGTAGAGTGTCGTACGGAACTCCGACGTAATGCGCCGCTTGCCGACAACTATAGGCCGGGGTATCGGACAGATTTTGTGTGATCGAACTCATGGATACACTTTACTCCAGAGATGAAACCTGATGGAGAGACGATTGATTCTTTGCAGCCGCCCCTACGCCAGCCCCGTGCTCTCCGCCTGCTCCTGCGCATGGTAGCTGCTCCGCACCAGCGGCCCGCTCTCCACATGCCGAAAGCCCATCCCCTCCGCCTCATGCTTCAAAAACGCAAACTCTTCCGGCGTGTAGTACCGCGCCATCACCAGGTGGTCCTTGCTCGGCCGCAGATACTGTCCAATCGTCAGAATATCTACCTTCCGATCGGCCAGATCACGAAACACCGCCAACAGCTCGTGCATCTCCTCACCCAGACCAACAATAATGCCTGTCTTGGTTACAATCTGGTCGCCCACCCGATCATTAAACAGCTCCGCCGCAATCTCCTTCGCATGCTCCAGAAACCGCAACGACTTCTCATACCGTCCACCGCTCTTCGCCACCCGGTACAGCCGCGGAACCGTCTCAATATTGTGGTTCAAAATCTCCGGACGCGCCGCCACCACCAGCCGCAGCGACTCCTCATTCCCTTGAAAGTCCGGCGTCAGCACCTCCACCCTGCACCCCGGAGCCTGTAGCCGAATCTCCTCAATCACCTTCACAAACGCCCGCGCCGCACCCACATTATCGTCATCGCGATTCACGCTCGTAATCACCGCATGCGCCAGCCCCAACTGCGCCACCGCATACGCCACCCGCCGCGGCTCATCCAGGTCGATCGGCTCCGGCCGGCCCTTCGGCACCGCGCAAAAACCACACCGCCGCGTGCACAGATTCCCCAGCATCATGAACGTAGCCGACTTCTGGTTCCAGCACTCCCCAATATTCGGGCAATGCGCACTCTCGCACACCGTATGCAGATTCAGCTCCCGCGCCATCTTCTTCAGGTCGTGGAACGTCTCGCCCATCGGAGCCTTCGCCTTCAACCACGCAGGCTTCGGCGCAGGCTTCCGCGGCGTCAGGTCGATCTGAACCAGTTCAGCAGTAGGTGTCATCCCCATTATTGTATGCTGTCCCCTCCCCCCACGCAGCAT
>DAICZO010000068.1 GCA_027311125.1 Acidobacteriaceae bacterium | reverse complement strand
CATGGATACAACTACATTCTGGACCCGGTGAGTGCTGCTTATGTCGATTCCGCAGCGGGGATTGAGCGCGGGGAGTTGGCGGATCATGAGCCGAACCTGGTGATTGTGCTGGGGGGGGATGGGACTCTGCTGTCTGCGGCGCGGGTGTTTGCGCGGACTACGACGCCTATCCTGAGTGTGAATCTGGGGTCGCTGGGGTTTCTGACGGAGATTCCGCTGTCTGATCTGTACGGGACTTTGCAGGCCTGGTGCGATCACAGCGCGAGCATTGATACGCGGGAGATGATGCATGCGGAGTTGTCGCGGGATGGGGTGGTGTTGCAGGAGTGGGATGTGTTGAATGACGTGGTGATCGCCAAGGGTACGATCGCGCGGATGGCAGACTTTACGGTGGAGATTGACGCGCAGTTGGTGGCTACGTTTCGGGCGGATGGGATTATCGTGGCTACGCCTACGGGATCGACGGCGTACAACCTGGCGGCGAATGGACCGATTGTGATGCCCAATGTCGCGGCTACGGTGGTGACGCCTATCTGCCCGCATCTATTGACGTTACGGCCGATTGTGGTGCCTTCCAGCTCGACGGTTTGCGTGCATGTGGTGGGGGTTCCGAACGAGACGTATCTGACGGTGGATGGGCAGGAAGCGGTGGAATTACGGTTGGGGGATAGTGTGCAATGTCATCGGTCGGAGTACAGTGTGCGGTTGCTGCGGCACCAGCCGAATGGGTTGTTTAATGTGTTGCGGTCCAAGTTGAAGTGGGGTGAGCGGTAATTTTTGGGTGGTATTTTGCTTACATTTTGTGGGGAAATGGATGGTGGATGTGGTGTGGGGATTTGCTAGCGTTTCAGGGTGACTACGGGGCCGCCTACGGGGTGGCAGAAGACCTTACCGTGGCTGAGGGCGATGCGGCGCTGGGCTAGGCCGGCCATCTCGGGGTCGTGGGTGACCATGACGATGGTGTTGCCGTTGCGGTGGAGGTCCTGGAGGAGGTCGGCGACGATCTTCTGGTTGGCAGCGTCGAGGTTTCCGGTGGGTTCGTCGGCGAGGAGGATGGGTGGGTTGTTGATGAGGGCGCGGGCGATGCAGACGCGCTGCTGCTCTCCGCCAGAGAGTTCGCTGGGGAGGTGGCTGGCGCGGTCGCCGAGGCCTACACGGGTGAGTGCCTGGCGGGCTTCGGCTTCGTCGGTCATGGAGTGGAAGTACTGGGCGAGCATGACGTTTTCGAGCGCGGAGAGGTAGGGGATGAGGTGGAACTGCTGGAAGATGAAACCGATCTTATCGGCGCGGAAGCGGTCGAGTTCGGTGGGGGACATGGCGGCTACGTCGTGGCCGTCGATTTTGAGGGTTCCGGCGGTGGGGCGGTCGAGGCAGCCGAGCATGTTGACGAGGGTGGATTTTCCGGAGCCTGAGGGGCCGGTGATGGCCACCCACTCGCCGGCGACGATGGAGAAGGTGGCGTCGTCGAGGGCGCGGACGGTGGTGCCGTGTCCGGGGTACTCGCGGGAGACGTGGGTGAGGGCGATGACGGCGCACTCGGCGCGGGTCTGGCTGGCGTTGAGTGTGGTGACAAGTTCGACGTTATTCACGGTATCCCACCCTCCCCCTGCTTTATGGTGCAAAGTCTTCGAAACAGAGACTTTAGGCTTGGACTTGTGTGTGGCTTGAAGGTGTCCAATGAAAAAGCCCGGCTGCGCCGGGCTGCCTTTGATCTCAGGATTGATTGTATCAGCGGCGTCAAGGGTTTCGGTGGTTGCCCAAGTCTAAAGAGGCGATTGGTTTACAGGTCGTTCCGGAGGAAGGGTATCGAAGTGCGGGCGGTTGTGGCGGGGCCGAAATTCCATGTCTCAGAGCCGAGACATGGAATTTCAGCCAATTCCGTTTTAGGAAAAGTCCTTTGCATCTTTGTTCAAATCAGGTGTTAGTTTGACCCGCCCACTTCTCGCGATTGGGACCTCGGCCACAATACTTGGAGCTCGAGTTCGTGCTTTTGTAATGAGATGCCTAAGGGCAGCTAGAATGCGCTCATCGGGAGCGCTTCTCGTCGCCTCGGCTTCTTCCCACGCGCTCAACAGCCGAAAAATTTCGAGTGGTGCTAATGCAAGTTCGACTGATCCTTGGCTATCGCTAAAGAGAAGAGCGCTGATGCAACCAAAGCTGGATAGATAAACTCGCTTATCTTTGCGTTTGACGATGTGCTTTGTCACTGGCACTGACCTCAACTGCTTTCTGATCTATTCACTGATGGACAACCGTCCATGGTTAGTTTCCCATTAAGTGCATGTTAACTAATCTAACGGGAGTTGAAATTCCCGTTAGCTGGGTATGAGCCGATGCATGTATAGCGATCCTTCGATCTTAAAGACATCTTCTGTGTGCACACCGGAGATTAATCATCATCCCCGGAAGAGACACATAGCTGGGGGTAGTAGCTTCGTGTTCGATCTCGACGAGGCTGTGGAGCATGGGGAAAGATACTCCGTATGCGGGCTGGGCTCAGTTCCCCACCCTGCCACACCTTAGAGCGATGCGACTGCACGAAGACGGGGCACCCAGCTAATCCTTGTGATAGGTTGTGCCGCAGGTGCGCGCCATCTCGTCTGGATCGGGGATATCGAATTCGACCACAATACTCGCCGGGTACGCTTCATCCACTTTCAATACCAATTTTTTTGTTGGGGGATTAGAGTTGGCTCGGTGTGGAAGATAGTGGCCATACAAAACTGTGTTGAACGGAAAGCGATCTAAAAAGGCAGATGTACCCGCCGTTGCAGAAGACCACAATTCCGCCTTTGGCTTGCCGTCATCTAGTCGATATATTACGGGCAGACCTGCGGTGGTCGAATTCAGAACTGCTCCAAAATCCACGTACGACTTTGCCAGCAGTCCTTCATAAAGGTCCTTTCCATTGTGAGTGGGCTTAGGTTGGCACACCGTAATCCATACAGGCGCTGCTAGATGTCCATGTTGTGGCGGATCGAGAAAGCGACCCGTTAGCGTGAAGCTAACGAGAGACGTTCCACTAAATGAATCCGTATAGGCTTTGCGAGCCCATTGCTGAGCGGTCGAGTCCGGTGAAGGTTGGATCGGTGTTTGCAAAAGGCCAGGTAGTAATAGAACACAGGCAAGCAGTCTCAAAGGTACTCTCCAGAGCGTATGCGAGAAGTCTAGCCTAGTTGAACTGCCCCATGTTTTGTGCCAGTTGGAACATTTGTGTGGCGCAACGAGCGGGTTTCTGGTTTCGTGAGAGGAGGTTCGGTTGTATGGTCGGATTTAGCCGATTTTTAGGCTGTGATTCCGTCTGGGTTAGGCTGCCATACTTCCGGGCAATAGGTTGAAGTGGACTGATCGGGGTCTTTCCTCTCAGGCTGGAGTGGGCTGGGCGCGGCGGAGGGATGGATGGTGCAGGGAGAAGTGCGGTCGTGCTTTGCACGATGCCCACTCATGCGATGAGGCTGCATGAATGGGCATGCAGCGCTTTACACTCCCATGTCTCAGAGGCGAGACATGGCGCACCCAGAGTATGGGGAGAGATTAGATATGTGGCAGCCGACGGGTGGTGATGCTGGTTTGGTTTGGGATTAGGGGACGAAGCCGGCTGCTTTGAGGGCTTTGTAGGAGTCGAATTCGTTGGCTTTTTTGAGCATGTCTTCTACCTGGGCGGGGGTGAAGTGG
>DAICZO010000067.1 GCA_027311125.1 Acidobacteriaceae bacterium | reverse complement strand
GCGCTGCGGTTTGCATCGACTGCTTCCAACACCTTCTCAAACACAGCATTCGGAACGGTTCCCATCAACTCCCGAATCTGCGAGGCATCCAGCACAGGCTTGCCATCCTCAACCGGAGCACTGGCAATCGCCTGGTCCATGATCGACAGCGCATCTCGCATCGATCCGTCCCCAGCCTCCGCAAGCAACGCCAGCGCAGCCTCATCGGCCGTAACCCCTTCACGCTCAGCAATGCCACGCAACTCACCCAGGATGTCGACCAGCTTCACGGCATGGAAGCTGAAGTGCTGACAGCGCGACCGCACCGTCTGTGGAATATCCTCCGGCTGCGTCGTCGCCATCATGAACACGATGTGATCCGGCGGCTCCTCCAACGTCTTCAGCAGCGCATTGAAGGCCGCATCCGTAATCTGGTGGGCCTCGTCCAGGATGTAGATCTTGTACTTGTCCCGTGCGGGGCGATACCGAGCCGCATCCCGCAGCTCCCGTATCTCATCGATGCCGCGATTGGTAGCCGCGTCAATCTCGATCACGTCGACCGCATTGCCAGCCCGTATCTCGAGGCAGCTCTCACACACCTCGCAAGGCTCAGCCGTAGGCCGTACCCCCGACCCAATCGCATTACGACAGTTCAACGCGCTCGCAAGAATTCTGGCAATCGTCGTCTTACCGATGCCTCGATGTCCGCTGAAGATATATCCGTGTGCGATGCGCTGCTGGGTGAGCGCATTCATCAGGGTTACGGTAACGTGATCCTGACCAGCGACATCAGCGAAGCGTTGCGGCCGGTATTTGCGTGCGAGAACTTGATAAGCCATAGTGACGGTGCGAGACGTGCCGCAAGCCTTATTGTACCGTCCGCGGGCATCGTCTTAGGCTGTTGCCAACCGTTTCTGTTTGGTGGCCAGTTTGCTGCGCCGAATCACCTCTTCGGCACTGAACATCGTGCCCCGGCACTTCGCTGCACCACAGCTGCAGTCGCCCTCCGCATCGTCACTGTCATACAGGTTGTACTCATAGGTCAGTTCCTCACCAGCAGCGATATTCCGCAGCGCGACCACGTAGATACGACCGTCGACATCCTCAGTCTCGCAGTTGGGATCGCAGGAGTGGTTGATGAACATTGCTGTACCAAAGCCATCGATCACCTTGCCATCGTCGCCGCAGCTAAACAGGTAAGTTATGAACCGATCTGCGTAGCGCTCATCCGCGACTTCCTTGGTGAAGCGAGGACCCTCGTACTCACATACCCGCTGACCTTTGCGGATAGACTGCATGGTGTAACAGCCGGCGGCGTGGATGCTGGAGGAGCGGATAATCAGTTGAGTTGTCATGGGTTCTGGCGCTCTTTGATAGGTTCATGCTGACTATAACAAAGCTGTCTTACCCAGCGTCCAACAGGTAGGCGATCTATGGGTAAACATCTATGGGTAAACTTAGATATATGAGTGTAAGGTTCATTTGCGCAGCGGTGCTGGGGACGGCCTTGAGCACTGCCGCCTGCGCCATGCCCGGAAGCCAGCAAACTCCCGCCGATCGAACAAATCCCCAGCAGACCTGTCCTGATTCGTGTCCTCCAACAGCTTCACCGACAACGAAGCCTGCATCCCCAGACGCTTTTCCGTACCCTGGCGAGCCATCTGACAGTGCAAATCTCCCCGCCTCTCCAAGCCAAGCCAAGCCCGTCCTGCCTACGGAAAAGAGCACAGCAGCAAAGAAGTTTCCGTATCCAGGGGAAACGGATTCCACGAGTGGCAGTTCATCGAGTTCTTCAGATTCCCCTGCAGATGCGCCAGACCCAGCGAAGACTGCACCCCCGGATACAGGAAATCAGGCGAAGTCTACGAGACGCAAACTTCCCAAGGTCGAAAGGATTCAGAGCGATGAGGATCGTGAGTCCGAAGACATCTCGGTCGCTCACTTCTATATCAATGTTGGGAATTTGCAAGGTGCTTACATGAGAGCAAAAGACGCGACCGCAATGCAGGCTGATGATGCTGATGCCCATTTGTTGCTGGCAGAGGTCGCAGAAAAGCTCAATAAACGTGACGAAGCCGTGTTTGAGTACAAGTCCTACCTTAAGCTTGACCCTGCGGGAGGCAAGTCTAAAGCTGCGCAGAAAGCACTGGAGCGACTCAAGTAAATGGGCCTGCTCTGTTGCAAACGAATTAGTCAATGTAAGCTGATTCGTACTTATGGATCCAATCCTCTCCCAGCTTGAAGACGCGATCACTCGTTCGATCGTTGATCTGGATGAAGCAGCGATGCAGAGCAGGCCAGGTTTGAGCGATGGCAAATGGAGTATCGAGCAGATTGTTGAGCATCTGAGCTTGACGTATGGTGCCACTGCAACTGCCCTTGAGGCGCGATTGGCCAAGGGTACTCCCACGCAAGCTAGAGCCAGCGTGACGCAACGGTTAGCTCAGTTCATGATCACCCAATGTGGACTCTTTCCAAGTGGCCGTAGGGCTCCAGATGGGGTTACACCAGTGACAACTCAAGAACACAGGAGTGGGCCTGAACTCTGCAAGATTATTCATGAACGGCTAGCCCGCATGGATCAACTGCTTGAGGAGACGAGAGCGATGTTTGGCAACAAGCAAGCGGTAAATCATATGGTTCTTGGTCCGCTTTCAGTGCACCAGTGGAAGCGGTTCCATCTGATTCACGGACTGCACCATGTGAAGCAGATACTGTCGATCAGAAAGGCAAACCAACTTTAGGGAGATAGGATTCATTATGCCTTCGGTGTAGCCTTTGGAGAGATCGTTTCATCGTCCAGATCTTCTTCTACCCTTAGATATCTGCGCATGTATCGCAGCGGTTCTTCTGCGACTGCCAGTTCACGAAGATGAAAGCGCCAAGCGTCTTCGCGGGCACTTCGCCTGGTGAATCCTTTGCGGGTTACAGTACCAATGGTTCCATCTGCTTTTTTCCTTTGAAACGACTGATTGGGGACCTGAAAGGTAATTTGCTCCCCAGCCTTCCAGAAATGCGAGGCGAATTCGTGTGAGAAGAGCAAAACATAGTAACGACGTTCTGTGGCAAGCATCTCTAAGGCGTGCCGGGAGTTTTGCCAGGGAAGGCCCAATTTGTTGACGTACCACTTGCGAAACTCAAAACCATTGGTACGCGCCTGGCCTACGAGCAAGTGTAGTAGTTCAAACTTTGTCATAAGAGTGTTCAGCCTGAGCGTAGACAATGCTGTTGGTCAGCTTCGTTCTACGCCGTCATAGTGTACGGTTACATTCGGTGAGTCATGCAGAGATTCCAAAGAGGATTTTGCGGTTGATGAGTTCCAATCGTGTGGTTCAGGTGAAGGCACTTTATCGAGCAGGGAAGGCGTTGATGTGGATTTGCATCGCAGCCCTTGCTTGTGGGCAGGCCTTTGCCGCTGCACCAACCGCTGCTTCGGCTATGCATACTGATCCGCTGAATCTAGATCCTCTGGTCAGAGATGCCTATCAACATCTTTACCAACTAGATTATGACGGAGCCATTAGCCGATTCGAGACGGTATTGAAGAGTCATCCTCAAGACCCCATGGCTTTCGATTATCTGCAGATGGTCGTGATCATGCGAGAACTTTATCATCAGGATCTTTTGGATACGACCTATTACGCTCATGATTCTTTTCTGACTTCGAAGCGAAGTGTTCTTGTCCCCTCCGAGACACGGGAGCGTATTGAGTATTTAACGGAGCATGCAATTGCTCTCAGTGATCGGCAAATACAGTCCAGGCCAGATGATGCAAATGCTTATTTTGCAAAGGGTTATGCGCGAGGAATGCATGCAGCCTTCATTACCTTGGTGGATCATAGTTTTGTAGCAGCAGCCCGGCAGGGGTTAGCGTCACGCAATGATAGTGAGCAGGTCCTGCGCCTGGACCCAGAATATGTTGATGCCAAGATGGCGATCGGCATTCAACAGTTTGCAGTGGCTAGCTTGCCGCGCATCCTGCGTATTATGGTCGGGATTGCCGGTTTGAACGGCAGTAGAGAGCGTGGATTGGCGTTATTGCGTGAGTCTGCTGCACATGGAACGGTGACGGCAGTGGAGTCACAAACCATCTTGTCCTTATTTCTGCGGCACGATGCGCGTTATGACGAAGCACTGATGGTTCAACGCGAGTTAGCTGAGCAGTTTCCACATGACTACCTGTTTCGATTGGAAGTTGCCAATCTGACCAAAGATGAAGGAAAAGGACCTGAAGCCATTGCGGTCTACAAGCAGGTGTTGGCGGATGCGCATAAGCCGGGATACTTTATAGATCCAAGACTTCAGATGGCTTGGTTCGGGCTCGCTGATACGGAGCGTGGGCAGAACGAGATTGCTGCCGCCGCAGAGCACTATCTGCAAGCTGCCCGCCAGCCAAAGTGCAGCGATTGGCTACGTCGTCGAGCAGAATTGAATGCGGGAGAGATGCTTGACCTGCTGCATCGGCGATCGGAAGCTATTGAACAATATAAGCAAGCTGCTGCAGGCGGTGGAGATCAGTCGCAGGCAGATGCTGCACGAACGTACCTGAAGACGCCATATCACGGCAAATAAACCGAAACGATGTGGGAAAATAAAGTGTTCCAGAGTGACTGTGTTTTTCTCCTCATTGCTACATGAACCATCATCTTTGAAGCTGCTGTTGCAGCGTTCCATACGAGCCCATACTTGTCTAAATCATTGATAAATAAGACGTCTACTGCCCGTCCGTTTGTATATCGTAATCGTGCGCTGCATTGTGATGGCGTAAGTTTGTCCTCACTGTCTGAGGAGTTTGGCACGCCTCTTTATATTTATTCAGCCGGTCAGATTCGCGAGCGTTTCACGATGTTTGAAGAAGCGTTTGCTGATGAGCAACACACGATCTGTTACTCGGTGAAGGCAAACTCATCGCTTGCGATTCTGCGCTTATTAGCGAAGATGGGAGCTGGGTTTGATATTGTCTCCGGGGGAGAGTTAGAACGAGTGCGTCGAGCCAGTAAAGCGGCGCTAAAGCGGGTAGTATTCTCGGGCGTAGGCAAGCAGGAATGGGAGATTGATGCGGCGCTGCAAGCGGATATCTTGATCTTCAATGTCGAGAGCGAGGCTGAGTTGCAGTTGCTGGCAGCGCGGGCTGAGGCATTGCAGGTACGAGCACGGTTCGCACTGCGGGTGAACCCGGATGTGTTTGCAGAGACACACCCCTACATATCGACCGGGTTGCGGGAGCATAAATTTGGAATTGATATCAAGATCGCAAGGCGAATTTATCGTTCCGCAGCAAAATACAAGTGGTTGGACGCAGCTGGGGTGAGTGTGCATATTGGGTCCCAGATTCGTGCAGTAGATCCGTTCGCTGCAGCACTGGCCCGGGTTGCAGCGCTGGTTGATGAACTGCGTTCCGATGGTCTGAATATTCGTTATGTGGATGCAGGTGGCGGTCTGGGAATTGAGTATAAGGATGGGGAATTTGATGCCGATGATGAGGTTGTTCGATATGCGGAGGCCTTGCGGGGATCAGCAAAGCAACTGAAGGTGCATTTGCTACTGGAGCCTGGACGTTTTATCGTTGCTCAAGCCGGCGGGTTGCTAACGCAAGTCCTCTATGTCAAGCAGAACGGCAGCAAGACGTTTGTGGTAACCGATGCAGGGATGAACGATCTGATTCGTCCCTCTTTGTACCAGGCGCATCATGAGGTTCTGCCGGTGCAGCAGGCTCGCAGCGGAGCGGTGTCGAGGATGGTGGATGTGGTAGGTCCAGTGTGCGAGTCCGGCGACTTTTTTGCGCGTGATCGGTCGCTGACCAGTTTGAAGGGCGGTGATCTGGTGTTGCTGTTGGACGCTGGGGCGTACGGAATGTCTTTGAGCTCTAACTACAACACTCGTACACGCCCTGCAGAAGTACTGGTAGATGGCAAGGAACACCTGTTGATTCGACGACGGGAGAGATTGAGTGATCTGTTTGCTGCAGAAAAACTTCCACGCTCGAAGAGGTCGCAAGCAAACAAGTAACAACACTCCGCTCGAAATAGACATCATCTGTAAATCGCATGATGTCGTTGACAGGGGAATGACGTCTTGTAGGCGGTTGTAGTAGATAGCGAGCGTGCAGGTTCAGACCCTGTAACCCGATGCAGTGCATACTGTGAGCTTGGCAGTAAACTAGTAGGGCATGTGGAATGAATAGCTTACGGCAGTTACATGCGTGGCTTAAGTATTTGTCTTGCCGGAATCGGTGAAGCAATCCTTATTGTTTGGCTCGACTGCTGCGGCACGTCGCTTGGAGTGTTTGCGTGCTAAAATCGCAAGATTGCAAAGCGCGAATATTTCTGTTTGCCTACCGCAATGACTTCGCAAATCAGCTTAGGGGTATCGCATGTCCGGCCATTCAAAATGGGCCACAATCAAGCACAAAAAGGGTGCGCTTGATGCAAAGCGTGGCAAGATTTTTACCCGTCTGATCAAGGAAATTACAATTGCCGCGAAGGGCGGCGGTGGGGATCCGGATGGTAATCCGCGCCTACGCACTGCTATAGCAGCGGCAAAGGCAGAGAACATGCCAGCCGACAACATAAAACGTGCAATCCAGCGCGGTACCGGTGAGTTAGAAGGCGTTAGCTACGAAGAGAACACCTACGAGGGCTACGGTCCCGGTGGGGTTGCGATCATCGTGGAAGTGTTGACCGACAACCGCAATCGTGCGGTAAGTGAGATTCGGCACTGCTTTTCCAAGAATGGCGGAAATATGGGCGAGTCGAACTCCGTCTCGTGGATGTTCTCGAAGAAGGGCGTGATCGTGATCGCCAAGTCTGCTGCCAGCGAAGAGAAGTTGACCGAGATTGTGCTTGAGGCTGGCGGGGAAGACTTGTCGGACGAGGGGGACAACTGGGAGGTCTTGTGCGAGCCAAAGGAGTTTGAAGGCCTGGTGGCTGCGCTTAAACAGGCAGGGATTACCCCGGAACATGCTGAGGTTACGATGATTTCGTCGACGTATACCAAGCTTGAGGGAAGCCCGGCAAATCAGATGATTCGCTTGCTCGAGGCACTGGAAGATCTCGATGATACGCAAAACGTCTACTCGAACTTCGACATGGATGAAGAAGCCATGGCCCAAGCAGGGCACTAGTTTCGTTGGCAAAGTACAACAGGGCCGCCGTTGATCGGCGGCATTGTTGTCTGAAGCTGTGGTGCAAGAGTCTGTGATAACGACCAAGTCTCATAGCCTAGAATCGGAGCAGTATTTTGATCAAGATCATGCAACGAAGTGGACTGCTGGCCCTGCTGGCGGTTTTCGTTTTGGCCGTGGAGTCGCTAGCAGTAGCACAGACCCCAAGCAGTCCGGAGGCAACTGTCGTCGCTGGTAGAGCCCCGAAGGTTGATCCCATTCCGATGGAGTCAATGGGGAGACGTAAGGCCTGGGAGTTCGGGGGGCTGATCCAAGGTGGCAAAGGAGTGACGGGCGGGCGGGATGACTTCAAGTTCCTGTTGGCTGGTATCCATGTGGGGAAGATAATGACAAACAGTGTCGGCAAAGGACTTGTGCGGGGTAACTTTGAGTATGCTGTGGAGGCTTTTCCCTTCTGGCAGTCCTACACTCCCAAGTTTCAGAGGGCAAATTGTGTTGCTGCTCCTGTGACAGGGACGATCGCCTGCTCTTCGCCTTTTACAGTGGGCGGTACGTACTCGGGTTTATCTATTACTCCTATCATTCTGCGTTGGAACTTTGCCGGAACTCGACGGATTGCACCCTGGGCGCAGGCAGCTGGAGGTCTCTTGTGGACGAATCACAAGTATCCTGCATTCGGATCCCCGGTGTTGAATCTTTCGAATGACGGGCCGAACACGGATGCCAGTGTCTGGAACTTTACACCGCAGGGCGGGATTGGATTGCATTACTTTGTTCGTCCAAGACGGTCTATCGATCTGGGAGCAAATGCAGTACATATATCGAGTGCCAGTCTGGGTGACCGCAACCCTGGCGTAAATGCCAGTGTTCAGTTCTCTTTGGGATATACGTGGTGGAAGTAGCGAGCAGCCTGCGTTGCTCTGCTGGAATAGAGTGAAAGTTGAGCTATGAATCCTGAAGCAATCATCGAGTGTGTGCCCAATTTTTCTGAGGGTATCAACGCCGACAAAGTTAAAAAGATTGTGCTGGCCATGAAGGTTGATGGAGTCCGTCTACTCGACTGGTCGCAGGATGCAGCGCACAACCGATCAGTGGTGACCATTGCTGGATCGCCTGCCGCGGTGGTCGAGGCTGCGGTCTGCTCCGTCGGTAAAGCCGCTGAACTAATCGACCTGACTCAGCAGACTGGTGTACATCCTCGAATTGGAGCGGCGGACGTGGTTCCTTTTGTGCCCGTGAGCGGGATTTCACTGGCTGAGTGTGCCATGTTGGCACGGCAGGCCGGACTACAGATTTGGAGAAGATACGGCGTCCCGGTGTATTTCTATGGTGCGGCAGCAGCACGTCCAGATAGGGTGCAGTTAGAAGATCTGCGGCGAGGCCAGTTTGAGGGACTACGGGAGGCTGTGACGCGGGATACGGCGCGTCGACCTGATGTAGGTGGACCTGAGCTACATGCTACAGCCGGTGCAAGTGCTGTGGGTGCACGCAGCTTCTTGATTGCGTACAACATCTATCTGGAGACGATCCCCGAACCTGGAGTAGAAGGAGCAAGCCTGGTGCCTGGGAATGCACAGACAGTACCGGATATTGCTGTTGCTCGTGCCATTGCACGGGATATTAGGGCGTCAAACGGTGGAATGTACGGGGTTAAGGCGATCGGAGTGATTGCGAATGGCCGCACCCAGGTGAGCATGAATATTACAGATTTTCGACGTACCCCGATGAGCCAAGTACATGCCGCCGTTGAGACACTGGCCCGTCGTCACGGGGTCGTGGCTACGGAAGGAGAGTTGATTGGACTCATTCCAGAGGAGGCTTATGAGCCGAATTCGAGTTGGGTTCGTCAAATAGCAGGATTCCGAGCTGAGGATAAAGTGCTGGAGCGGAAGCTGAATCACCCTATCAACTGGCCGTGATGGTTCGTTTCTGCAACTTGTTGGTGATAAACAAGCTGGATCGGTGCTTGCCTGATACGCAAGTTCACGAAACAATGGTCAAGTATCAAGATTGAGGTTATTGAATGAACATCGGGAAAAAGACATTTTTGTTGATGAGCGTGGTTTCGGTTATGGCTCCGACATTGTTGCTTGCGGCGCAGTTGAGCAGCGACGGTAAGGCAGCAATTCCGCACGATGTGCAACAGTTGATTGTGGTGGATTATCGGGCTATGCAGAACTCGCAAGCTGCGATGGATCTTAAGGATCGCGTACTGCCTCCGGAGCTGAAAAGATTAGAGACTGCGATGAAGAGCTCTGGTTTGAAGGTGGATCAGGATGCCGACACGTTGGCATTTGCTGCATTTCGAGCGCCCGGTGGGGATGGAGCACGTATCGTTGGGATCGCCCAAGGACAATTTCATACTCGTGAGTTACTGGCAAATTTCGCAAAGCAAAAGACCAAGCCAATAGTGCTGAGGAACAACAGTATCTACCCCATGGGTTCGTCGGGAATGAGTGTGGCTTTCTTGAACCAAACGACGATGGTGTTTGGAGATAAGGATGCTGTCAAGGCTTCGCTGGATGCTCGCGACGGTATGACGCCTAATTTCTTGTCGAATAGCGATATGGTAAACGAGATGGCTGCTGTCGATTCGCGTGCTGTGTGGAGTTTGCTTGACCAGAAAGGCACTCAGACCATGATGAAGAGCGTACTGGGAGATGCTGCTCAACTGGCCGATTACGACACGGTTCGGAATCGCATGAAGAGTTCCCGTTACACAATGGATTTTCAGAATGGCGTGAAGTTTGACATGGCGGTTGTGATGTCCGACACGGTTACAGCAGCTACGGCGGCAACCCTCATGAAGGGTGTTGCCCTTATGCGAAAGACATCTGGGACTCCTCTGGAAAAGTCTGCGCTGGATCAGACAACGATTGATTCGAATTCTGGAACGCTGACTGTGGACTATTCTTCCTCGGATAGCCAGTTCGCGAGTCTTTTGAGCTCTCAATTGTTTCAATCCGTCGTTAGATAAATAGAGTCATGCGTTTGCTTTTACGATGGCCCCAGAAGATTGGGGCCATCGCTGCGTTTACTCGATTCTTTGCAAGTAGTCTCATGCTTCTGATACGACGAGGAATATAGAGAAGGTCTTATCTTGAAATCGATAGGACCGGGTCAGACCGTCATTCCACTCTTTGGCGTGAGCACTGCTGTGTTCGCGACTCGTGACAGGTACGGAGAGCTTAGCAGCAGCTTGGGTGCTTCCAAGTCGGCTCTTCCAACGACCCACAATCATATTGCACAATTCGCCGACGGCATCGTCGATCATTGGGTCGTAAGGATCAGGAGAGGATTCTCCGAGTAGTGCTTCGGTGGTAGCCAAAGCGGCGGACTGGCTTAGGTAGAGAGTGCAGCCCCCCTGGAAGAGTCCCGAGAAGCAGATGGCGACCGTCATACCTTGCTCCTGCTGGAGTTGGTGTTCTAGCGGGAGACAGGTCATGCCCATCATATTTTCAAACACGTCGGCGATGGCCGTATCCAGGTGTTCGAACATGGAGTTACTTTCAACATTATTTTCGAGTGAAGCCACGCTTGTCAGCACGTTAGTCAGTCCTCCTGGGTCGTTGGTGTATCGAATTGATAGAACAACCTAATTCAGGCTGTGACGAAAGAGCGAATGAGTGGCATAACGCGTGCTTTTACCTGGTCGGTTGTGAATGGTTTGCAGATATAACCCTTAGCACCTGCTGCGATAGCTCGCATTACCAATGGTTCACTTGCCTCGGTCGTGATCATCACGACGGGCACACCGTGGGCAAGATCTTCAAGCTTTCTCTGCTCCAGGAATTGAAGTCCATCCATAACAGGCATATTGATGTCGCTGAGGATAAGTGCGAGCGGTGTAGTGACCTGCTGATCACCGCGCAAGACATCCAAAGCTTCCATGCCGTTGGAGGCCTGAAGTACCTCGGTTAGCTCTAAACCTGCCTGGCGTAGAGACCGCTCAACTACTTTTCGCATCACGGCTGAGTCATCGATAATCAGGGCGCGCACACATCCTCCAAGGCCGACTGGCGGCTGGTTTCTGTATCGGCCAACTCGTTGCAGACTTGATTGTGCTGCGATTAATTCCCGATGCACCTATGAGGAGGGAGTCTGCTTTGCTTTAGGAATTTCTAAGCCCACACTTCAAAGTTTTGGCCATGCAGTTGCATAAGAATGTGCATGGACAGTGGTCTCTATGCAGCATATACGGGCTTGTTGGGTCGGACGCAGGCGCTGGACACGGCGGCGAATAACCTCGCCAACGCCGGGACAAATGGCTTTCGGACACAGCATGATTTCTTCAAAGGTATAGTGGCCAGCAGCTTAGAGCGTGAGTCTGTGACCAGTTCGCAAGTGGGCAGAGCCGTCAATGGATTTGGAGTATTAGGCGGAAACCGCTTAGACCTGAACCCAGGACAGATTACACCGACAGGAAATCCTCTCGACGTTGCCCTGCAAGGGAAGGGCTTCTTTGCTCTGCAAAGTTCGACAGGAACGTTGTACACACGGAATGGTGCATTCAGCCGGTCGGCTCAAGGTGTACTGCAAAGTGCAAACGGTGAACCGGTACTGGATGATAAGCAGAAAGCTATCGTGATTCCAACCGGATTGATTCATATCGCAGCAGATGGCAGCGTATCCGTTTCAAATCTGGGTGTCAGTGCAATTGTGGGGCGGATTGGTGTGTTTAATTTTGCGGACACATCTACGTTGATAGCCCAAGGGGCAGATCGCTTGGTTGCGGCTGAAGGTGCGAAGGCTACTGCGGCCAATGCTGAGGTGCAACAAGGATCTCTCGAGGGATCGAATGAAGATGCTGTGCGAGGAACGATGCAGTTGGTCTTGGTGCAGAGACAGGCAGAGATGATGCAGAAGGCACTGAGTGTGTTCAATAACGACTTTGACAAGACAGCTACAGAAGAGTTGCCGCGGGTGTAACTAGAGCAGGTCGATGGAAAGACATCAGAAGAAGCAAATTGGGAGAGAGAAATGATTCGAGCACTGTATACAGCAGCAAGTGGGATGAGTGCCCAGCAGGCCAACTTGGACACAGTTGCCAATAATCTTGCAAATTCAGCAACTGCCGGGTTTCGTCGTCGTCGGCTACAGTTTGAGGACATGATCTACCAGAATATGATCACGCCGGGTGCGGCACAAAGTCCGCAAACAGCTTCTGCCGGACTACAGATTGGGCTGGGTACACGCTCTGCTGCGACTGAGATGATTATGACTCAGGGGGATTTCAATCAGACGGGTAATACGTTGGACCTTGCTATTCAGGGGGCTGGGTTCTTTCAGGTAACTCGTCCGGATGGCACCATTGCGTATACGCGAGCGGGCAACTTCCACATGAATAACCAGGGCACGATTGTGACAGCGGAAGGAGATCCGATGCTTCCGGCTATCACGGTGCCGCCTAATGCAACATCAATTACGATCTCGCAGTACGGAGTGGTATCGGCCACAATTCCTGGCCAGTCGGCAGCACCGGCACAACTGGGGATCGTGCAGCTTGCAACATTTGCTAATCCTGGAGGGCTCGCTTCCGTCGGAGGCAATCTTTTTCAGCAGACGGCATCATCAGGAAATCCCATTACAGATACACCCGGCGGTACAAGCGGTATCGGCACACTGCAGCAGGGTTATCTTGAGAACTCTAACGTGGATGTTGTGGCTGAGTTTGTGCAGATGATTCTGGCGCAACGTGCCTATGAGAGCAACTCGAAGGTCGTAAAGGTTGCGGATGATATGTACTCCCAGATCAACGGCATGATTCGCTAGGAGAGTTGAGTGACTCAATTCTATTTTCGAATGAGATGGTTGACCTGTACTGCGCTGCTTTGGGTTGCGTTAACGTCTGGATGGCCTGCTCGCCTTGATGCAGCATGCTCTGCGACTGTATTGGCTGCTGCGCAAGTGCAGGGAAGGGTCGCTAGATCAACGCTGGATGGACCGGGCTATCGCGCAACCACAATCCTGTGGGATCCATTGCTGCAAAAGCGTTGGGCTCAGGTGGTGGATTGTCGTCATCCCGAGTGGCCCGCCGTATCGGTGATGCTGGAGCCAGAACGCTTGATCAGAAATACAAGTGCAGAATCGAGACCTGCGATAACCACATGGAAGTCTTCCGCTGAGTCGATGGTGCATATCGGCGATGTGGTTCGGTTGTGGAGGCAAGACGAGGCGGTTCGGATTGAGTTGCAAGGGGTCGCGGAGGAAAGTGGTGCAGTTGGCACGCGGATTCGAGTTCGCCTGCAGAGTGGATTTAGAGATAACAACGGTGTGCTGCAACGTGTGTATGGTGTGGTGAGTGGTCGCGACGATGTTGAGCTATGAAGAAATGAATGGATGACATGACAATCAACCTTTGGAAGATAAACACGGAATCTTCAGATTTATCGGCTTATATAGATCCACTGCGACCCACCTTGGGTTCCTGCTTGGCTAGTTCAACCATATGGCTGATGCTTCCGTGGCTAATGATAGGAGTAGCGTGCCCGCAGAGTAATGTTGTTCGGAAGATTGTGACACCCAAGCCAAGTGTGGCGAGAGCATCACTGGCAGCCTATCTGGAACGGGTACGAAATGGAGTATCACGAGATCAGGCTACGCCAGGATCTATCTGGGTTGAGAGCGGACGACTGACGCAGATGGCAGCGGATGCACGGGCGATGCGCCCACACGACCTGATCTCGGTTGTGGTGTCTGAAAACCTTGCGGCTTCGACGGATGGTTCGGTAAAGAATTCGAGGGCTTCGAATGCAAGTTCGCAAATATCCGGTTTGATCGGTACGCTGCATCCCGGAAATGCACTGCAGAACCTGGTGAATCAGACCTCCGCTGCTGGTCTTAACGCACAAGGGACGAGCGCGACGAACTCCAGTTTGACTACTACCTTCGGAGGCGAGGTCGTAGACGTACTACCTAATGGAGTTCTGGTCATTGAGGCAGCGCGTGAAGTGGAGTTCAGCCAACAAACTCAGACAATTGTGTTACGCGGACTAGTAAGGCCAGAAGACATATCCCAACAGAACCAGATCTTGTCTACCGCGATCTCCAGCCTGGAACTCGAGGTGCGGGGCAAGGGAATCATTATGGACTACACGCATCGCCCGAATCTTATAGTGCGACTTCTGGAACGGATTTTGGTCTTCTAAGTGGACGCAAACCTGCAAGGAAAATTGAGGCGCATGTGATGATTGTTGATGGTCGGTTGCAGGATATTAGGTGCTTGATCGGCTGGGTCGTGATGCTGTGTCTATGGCTGGCAGCAGTTAGCATGGTTGGCGAGGTACCGAGAATGAGCCCACGACAAGCTCGAATCAAAGATATCTCTACGATCGAAGGAATACGCGACAACCAATTAGTTGGATACGGTATCGTCGTGGGACTTCAAGGTACCGGTGACAGTCAACAGACAACATTTCCGACACAGACATTGGTAGCTACCCTGCTGCGCATGGGGGTTAGTGTGCCAGCGGCGGCCATTCGTGTGCAAAATCTCGCTGCGGTATTTGTATCTGCAACACTGCCCCCCTTTGCTCGACCTGGGACGAAGTTGGATATAACAGTTGCTTCAGCCGGTGATGCACGGAGCCTTGAGGGTGGGTTGCTGTTACTAACACCACTCTCTGGTGCAGATGGGAAGATGTATGCCGAAGCGCAGGGGCCACTCGTTGTCGGTGGCTATTCCGTCAATGTGAACGGAAATATCACCCAGCTAAATCATCCGAATACAGCGCGCGTCCCTTATGGTGCGATGGTGGAGCGTGGAGTTCCTTTGGATCTGGCCGGTAGAGAGTCCTTTTCTTTGCTGCTGGACGATGCCGACTTCAAAAGTGCCGAGGCGATGGCCCAGGCGGTGAATTTGGAGCTGGGGCGGACAGGTGCAAGAGTTGTGGATAGTCGGCGGATTGAGTTGTCTGTGCTAAAGGGAGAGGATATTCCGGCGTTGCTAGCACGCGTTGAATCTATTGAGGTGTCAGTCTTTCCAAGGGCCAAGGTGATTGTGAATGAGAGGACCGGTACGGTGGTCATTGGAGGCACCGTGGTGCTCCAACCGGTGTCTATTCTGCACGGAGGATTGGCCGTGAATGTTGTGAGTGAGTTTCAGGTATCGCAACCCACGGCATTCTCAAGTGGAGGCACGACGCAAGTAGTGCAGCAGACCAAAGTCGAGGCCCTCGATAAGCCGGTAAATCGTATTGAGTTGAAGCAAGGCGCTACGGTGGATGACCTGGTGCGTAGTCTGCAGGCTATCGGGGCGTCTGCGCGTGACGTGATTTCCATTCTGCAGGCGATGAAATCGGCGGGAGCGTTAGAAGCGGAGATCGAGGTGTTATGAGAATTGAACTACAAACTGCGGCTCAAACTGATACGAGTACTGCAAGTCGTAGCCATGCGAAGTTGATGGATGCTGCTCAACAATTTGAGGGGATGCTGCTGCAAGAGATGCTTAAGCCGATGCGCAGCAGCGAAGACAGTTGGTTGGGTGAGGAGAAAGACCTGGACGCAGCCGCTGGGACGCTGAGCAGCTTTGGAACGGAAGCAGTTGCTACGGCAATTGCCAAGCGTGGCGGTCTAGGGATTGCACGCAAAGTGATGCAGCAGGTGGGGATTGAGGCTCTCCAGCATAGTCAAAAAAGCACATCACAGCACTAAAGTGTAGTAATCGGAAGCCGATAAGCTCAAGTAGACGGGGGTAACGATGAGCTATATGAACGGAATTGGAAATGTGCAACAGAGTGTCGGGTCGGTGAGCCCACAGGGCAAGATGATGGTGCAAACTGCCAAGGGCAGCGATGGCACCAACTCCGCAAGTCTCAGTGTCCAAGCGGCTTCGGATCAGACGGTGTTGAGCGGTAGTTCTGGGGTACTAAGTCTGGGTTTATCGGGTTCGGATGTTCGACTAAGCAAGGTTCAGGCGCTGCAGCAGCAGATCGCAGACGGCAGCTACAGTGTTCCAACAGCGAGCGTAGCGGATAAGTTGATTCAATCACTGGTGCGCCCATGATCATCGATCGAGAGATTGGTGCATTGCTGGACGAGACAATGGCAGCTTTATCGCTGCTGGATATGGATCGTCTAGAAGAATTGGAAACTCGGGCCCTCCAGTTACCGGTTGCAGGCAGAGTTTGGCGTATGGACGCGCTGGATGAACTGCGGCCTAAGCTGGCATTACTTGGCGAGGTATTACGAGCGACCGAAGCTAATCTTGGAGTGCTGCGCCGTCTTCCGGGCAATGAGAGGAGACCTGCATGGGCACGCTATTAGCGTTGATGAACCTTTCCTCCCAAGCATTGCAGGCAGATCAGACTGCCTTGGACGTGACATCTAATAACGTTGCAAACCAAAATACTGTGGGGTATACGCGCGAGTCGGTTACCTTCCAGACCAGTGATGCGGTTACGGTGGGTGGTGTTGTTGCCGGTGGAGTGAGTACCGGTGCGGCTCCAGTCTCGCAGCGCGATCGGGTACTGGAACAGCGAGTGCAGCAACAGACGCAAGCCCAAGCGCAGAGCAGCGCAGTCGAGACCGCGCTGCAACAGGTACAGAGCGTGTTCGGACTAAGCTCCACTGCGACCTCCGCCAGCAGTACGGCACTGGGCACGGCTACGGATGGTTTCTTCAGCGCGCTGTCGTTACTGGCCAGCAATCCTGCTGATACGGCTACACGACAAGGAGTCTTGTCGGCAGCTAATACATTGGCATCCTCTTTTAATTCGGCATCTAGTCAAATGGCACAGATCGCCTCGGGGCTTGATCAACAGGTTAAGAGCGACGTGGGCCAGGTCAATACGCTGACCAAGTCGATTGCCAGTCTTAACGGACAGATCTCGAGCTTGAGCAGCAATAAAGATGCTGGTGTGCTTGAAAACCAGCGGCAGGCAGCAATAGCTCAACTGTCACAATACATCGGGTTGGATCAAGTAAGTACGGAAGGCAATGGAATTAGTCTGACTACCAGCAACGGAACACTTTTGGTAGGAGGCACATCGTCTTACTCACTGAGTGTGACTCAGATAGGCGGCACGACTCATGTGCTGGCAGAACCATCTGCACAAGATATTACAAGTAGCGTTACTGGAGGGCAGTTGGGTGGAACACTCTATGCGCGCACCCAACTCTTGCCAAATTTCAATACTACGCTGGATACCATGGCTAACGGAATCGCTGCTCAGGTAAACACTCAAAGTACTCTGGGCGTGGACGAGTACGGCAGCACTGGACAGTCATTGTTCACTATCCCTTCAGGCATTGCAGGAACATCTGGCATAATTTCGGTCGCTATTAATGATCCGCTAAAGATTGCAGCGGCGGCAACCGGCCAAGGAAGCACTGGCAATACGAACGCTCAATGGCTGGCGACACTCGGCACTGCAAATATCGTGGGAGGCACGACAGCATCGGGTTATTACTCTTCTCTGTTAGGCGCGATTGGCAGTGCTACTGTCGGCGCGACGACGGATAACGCTGCTCAGCAGGCATCTCTGACGCAACTAACAACGCAGCGAGATGCACTCTCTGGAGTTTCATTGGATCAGGAAGCAGCAAATCTGACGCAGTATCAGCGCTCGTATCAGGCTGCGGCGAAGGTGTTTTCCGTGGTGGATTCCATTATGGCGTCGGCCCTGAATTTGGGTGTTACGACAAGCGTTGCTTAGTAAAGTCACAGCCCGAACTTAGCCCGTCGAACAAGGAGAATAGGTGAGAGTCGACCCAAATTATTTAGCTAGCCTGGCGAAATCCATCGACCAGTCATCCAGTAATGAAATTGCTTTGACCGCTGAGTTATCGAGCGGCTTGCGTGTGACGTCGCTTCAAACTGATCCGGTGGCAGCAGCACAGAGTTCCATGTTGGGTAGTGCGATTGCGCGGGATGACACCTACGTGCAGGGTGCGGCCGGGGTTCAGTCGATGCTACAGGTAACGGATTCTGCTCTAGCTGAGGTGGTGAAACAGATCACTCAAGCTATTTCTTTGGCAGTGCAGGGTGGCAACGGCACATTGAGCGGAGCAAACTCAGGAGCTATCGGACAACAACTTAAAGATTTACGCACTCAGGTGCTCTCACTCGCCAATACCAGTTATCAAGGAAACTATCTGTTCAGCGGAAGTCAGGGCGCAGTTAAGCCATTTTCACTGGATACCACTACCACGCCCGCTACGGTGACCTACTCTGGAGACACGAGCGTGGGCAGCATAACAACACCTAGCGGACAAACTATTCAGACTAGTGTGCCTGGGACTGCAATCTTCGGTACAACTAGCGCAGGTGTTTTTAGCGCACTTAATAAACTGGTGGCAGATTACGCCAGCGGAACGGCGAGTGCCAATGCGAGTAGCGATACCGCTTCGTTGACTTCGGCCCTGACGCAGGTATCGACTCAACGCAGTGTTCTTGATAGCAGCCTTAGTCGCCTACAGTCGACGAGCACATATTTTCAGACAGATGCAAGTCAGTTGACGGCTCAGCAATCCACACTGGTGGCTTCGGATCCGGCAACGGTAGCTACTGCGTTGAAGTCTGCCGAGACTCAACATCAGGCTTTGCTGAGTGTCATGAATGCACTGGGTAGCGTGAATCTCTTCAACTATTTGAAGTAGAGGTTTGAACGCCTCGCCGTCGCCAATCGATATACTTTGGTTGGGAGGCTGCTGATGTTTGAGGGAATTCGGTTTTTTTGGAATGCAACACGTGGTAACCGGCTCAGACCCTGGCGCAGCGAGTACCTGCGCTGGCGACTTGAGACCTTTACCGGCAAAAGCTCTAAGAAGGTCACTGCAAGAGACTTCGTCGCGCTGGTCCTAAATGAGAAGCGGCAGATAGTTAAGTTCTTGCGCTGGCTTGCGGAGATGCATGAGTATTCTCAGGGTGGTATCAACCGCTAGCATGATGCACTACTCTGCAAAGGGTGCTCAGATCCGGCTAAGACCAGAGTTTGTTGAATCCGTCCACTAGAAGCATCTTCCGTGAAGGGGATTTCATCTATGCTGATGGAACTAAGGTGTCTTTAGGGAGCTGTTATGCACGAGTGGAAGAAGTTGTTGGCCGAGGATGGCCATACATTAAACGCCTATGTTGCCCATCCCAAGGGGGAAGCAGTGGGCGCTATCGTGGTGGTGCAGGAGATTTTTGGGGTAAACGGTCATATCCGAAGTCTTGCCGACAGGTTTGCCGCGGAGGGTCTGCTGGCGATCGCACCGGCATTGTTTGATCGCATTGAGCCGGGCGTAGAGCTTAAATATGACGGCGATGATCTAAGCCAGGCTTACAGCCTGATGCAAAAGTTGACTCCTCACACAGCTTTACTGGATATTGCTTCGGCGTTTAGCTGGGCGAAGCAGCAGGGGAAGGATGTTGGCGTTGTGGGCTTTTGCTACGGAGGACTGATGTCCTGGCTGGCGGCTACACGCGGCGCAGAGATGAAGATACAGCCGGCTTGTTGTGTGGGGTATTATCCGGGAGGTATTGGAAAATTCGCGGCTGAAGAGCCAGGCTGTCCCGTTATGTTGCACTTTGGACTTGAAGACAGTCATATTGGGCAGGATCAGGTTGATACAGTGCGTTCTGCTCATCCAGAGGTTCAAATCAATGTATACAAGGGCGCTGAGCATGGCTTTAACTGCGACGCCCGTGCAAGTTACAACGCTTCAGCGGCATCTTTGGCTTGGGGCAGAACAATTGAGTTTGTGAAGTCTCACCTTGCCTAGATGCAGTTTGGATGTGGGAGGGAACCATGAGGAACCAACTCGTTTCACTTGGCTTATTGCCGCCTCATCCAAGCAGTGCTATCCTTATGCAGACACTATGAGAGTGGACTAGAAGATTAGGAGTAGAAATAGCTGTGTTGGCATCCGCAAAAAAGACAGACATCATCGAGAAGTTCCGTACGCATGACTCCGATACCGGGAGCCCCGAGGTTCAGATCGCCATACTGAGCGAACGTATTGGCGAGTTGACAGAGCATTTTAAGACCCACAAAAAAGATCACGGTTCGCGACGTGGTTTGTTGATGCTGGTGAG
The DNA here is from genome assembly GCA_027311125.1 of Acidobacteriaceae bacterium. Lineage (GTDB taxonomy): Bacteria > Acidobacteriota > Terriglobia > Terriglobales > Acidobacteriaceae > Edaphobacter. Next base: position 2,844 of record DAICZO010000067.1, on the reverse strand, counting down.
TAAGCGCCGCCGTCTGCTCGACTACTTGAAAAAGTGCGATGCAGATCGTTACCGCGACGTCATTGGCAAGTTGGGAATCCGCAAGTAAGAACGTCATCCCGGAGACACCATCCAGATCATGAGTGCATGTTTAGCCAGCGTTTACATGGCTGCGGTTCTTATTCAGGGTCAGGTATGACTTTGAATAATCCATTCATGATGACGAAAATTGGAGTTTACTGGGCGGATATTCTGGACAGATCAGTCTTACGAGTCGAAACAATCATGCAGCTCTGCTGATGGGCACTACGCCCCTGCAGGGCTGTATTTTTTACGCGTTGAGATGCTGCAGTACGGTTAGAAGGGCTGCTAGCCTTCTGCCCCCGCGAAGACTCAATCACGAGCTTAAAGAAAAGTAGACGGAAGAAGAAGAGGATAGACCATGAAACAGGATGTGATTGTTGAGCTTACCGGTGGTAAGCAGATCAAGTTCGAGACTGGGCGTATGGCGAAGCAGGCCTCCGGCGCGGCTCTGACCTCAAGTGGCGACAACGTGATTCTCGCAACAGCTGTCGCATCGCCAGATCCGAAGGAAGGCATCGACTTTTTTCCACTCACGGTCGAATATCGTGAGTTTACTTACGCTGGTGGCCGTATCCCGGGTGGATTTATCAAGCGTGAAGGTCGTCCGAGCGAGAAGGAAATTTTGACGAGTCGTCAGATTGATCGTCCCATTCGTCCCCTGTTCCCAGAGACGTTTCGCAATGAGACCCAAGTGGTCGCGTTTGTCTACTCGGCTGATAAGGAAAACGATCCCGACGTGCTCGGAATCAATGGTGCAAGCTGTGCTCTGGCGTTGAGCGATATCCCATTCCATGGACCAGTTGGTGCAGTACGAATCGGGATTGTGGACGATCAGTTCATCGTGAATCCAACGTACGCAGAGCGCTCGAAGAGCAATTTGAACATCATGGTCGTCGGCACCAAAGACGGAATCGTGATGATCGAGTCCGGAGCGAAAGAGATTGAAGAAAACCGGGTCGTGGACGCAATCGAGTTCGCACATGAAGAGATCAAGAAGATATGCGCAGCTATTGAAGACCTGGCGCGACGTGCTGGGAAGACGAAGCGTGAGGTAAGCCCAGTCGAACTCGATCAGCAATATATCTCCGAATTATCTGCAAAGGCTGGCGACCGTTTGAAGGATGCGCTTGACACGAAGAAGCATCCAAAGTTCGAGAGCTACGCCCTAGTAAAGACAATCAAGGATGAACTGAAGAAGGAGTTGCCCGAGGGTGACGCCGCAGCTGCAAAGAAGTTTGGCAAGTACTATGAGTTGCTTCGCGAGAACATCTTCCGCGAGCAGGTTTTGAAGGAGCGCATTCGCCCGGATCATCGGGCATTTGATGAGATTCGTCAGGTGACTGTGGAGGTGGGTGTACTCCCTCGAGTGCATGGATCTGCCTTGTTCACGCGCGGCGAGACGCAGGCCTTGGTTTCGGCGACGTTGGGCACTACGGACGATGCTCAGCGGTTGGAGAGCTACGAAGGAGAGCAGAAGCGGCGGTTTATGCTGCACTATAACTTCCCCCCGTTCTCTGTGGGTGAGGTTGGCCGTATGACCGGTGTTGGGCGGCGTGAGATTGGCCATGGTGCGTTGGCATCGCGGGCGATCGAAGCAGTACTGCCGGGCGAAGATGAGTCTCCCTACACGCTGCGGGTGGTCTCAGACATCCTGGAGTCGAATGGTTCCTCGTCGATGGCCACGGTTTGCGGTGCATCGCTGGCACTGATGCAGGCTGGTATTCCGCTGAAGGGTGCAGTTGCCGGCGTTGCGATGGGCTTGGTGAAGGATGGCGATAGCTATGCGATCCTCTCCGATATCGCCGGTGCAGAGGATCACTACGGGGATATGGACTTCAAGGTGGCTGGTACTCGTACCGGTATCACAGCCTTGCAGATGGATATCAAGATAATGGGCATCACACCGCAGATTATGCGGGAGGCTCTGGAGCAAGCGCGCAAGGGGCGTCTTTGGTTGCTGGATGTGATGGACGCCACCATCTCAGGAGCCAACGAGCAGAAGTCGCAGTTTGCACCACGCATCCACACGATCCAGATTCCTACTGACAAGATCCGCGACCTGATCGGACCTGGCGGCAAGGTGATCCGTGGGATCATCGATGCGACTGGTGTGAAGATCGACGTTGACGATACTGGCCGTGTGAATGTGGCCTCCAGCGATGCTGATGGTTTGGCGCGTGCTATCCAGATGATCAGCGATCTGACTGCTGTACCTGAGATTGGGAAGATCTATCTCGGTAAGGTAGTTCGCCTGGCTGAGTTTGGTGCATTCGTGGAGATATTCCCGGGAACTGACGGCCTGCTGCATGTGTCCGAGATCGCGGAGCATCGCGTGAAGGAAGTGAAGGATGAGTTGCGCGAGGGTGATCAGATTCTGGTCAAGGTGCTTTCGATCGAAGGCAACCGCATCAAACTTTCGCGGAAAGCGGTTCTGCGTGAGCAGCGTGCGAAGCTTGGGTTGCCTGAGCCGGGTGCACCGGGTAGTGAGGGTGAGGCTTCGGTCTCCGCTCCTGTTGCCCATGCATCTGTGGATAGCGAGCCTCTGGATGATGACGAGGAGTTCGATGAGGATGGCGATGATTCGGTAGATGAGCCAAACTTTAATCGGGCGGATGGGGGTGCGCCTGCGCCGGGAGCTCCGGCGGGTCGTGGTCCTGCTGGGGCTGGTGGACAGCGTCGTCCGAGCGGTGGTGGTCGTCGTCGTCGCGGCGGTCGTCGTCCTGGCTCGGGTTCCGGCGCTCCTCCGAGTGGCGGCAACCAGTAGCTGATTGTGTGTTTGTG
>DAICZO010000066.1 GCA_027311125.1 Acidobacteriaceae bacterium | reverse complement strand
CGGGGCGCTCGAATACGATCAGTGTCAGACCGTTGGGCAGCTTTTTGACCGTGGTGCGCTTTTCAAAGCTGGCCAGATCCTGCCCGTACAGACTCATGGCGCCAAGACTGAACGCCAGCAAACAGGGAACTACGCGTGTAAGCCGCAAGAGACCTCCTCTACGAAAGAGCCTTAACCATAACTGATGCGCAAGGAAAGCTAAACCTGCGTCGTGCTGGATTTGCGTGCAGTCAATCTGGGGAGTGGATCTAGCGCGCCCGTCCGTAAGGCCAAACGGAGCGCAGCCTGCGCCACAGGCGGCGCACCCAGCCTTCGGCTTCAGCACGGATGGCCGGCACCACCGCGGAGAGAAACTGGGTGCGCGTCCAGGCGTTGCGGGCCTCGCCGGGGCCGTGGCGAAGGCATTGGGCGGCGGCCTGAGCCCACGCGCCTTGCTCCACGGCAGCCAACAAATGGGGGTAGCCAGAGAACAACTCCCCCGGGCCAAGGTTGTAGATCATGTCCAGCAAGGCCAGTTTGGCACCGTCGGGGAAGCTGTCGTAGTGCGTCAGGCGGGCCCGCAGGCGCTGCTCAAAGCCCTGCAGAACGGCTTGCAGACGGGCGTCGATGGCTGCTTGGGGAAGCTCCAACGAGGTGCTGGCCCGGTAAAAGGTAGCTGGCTTGCCCTCAGGCAGCAGCATTACCCGCTGAAAGTCAGCGTGTATCTGCGGTGCGGAGGCGGCACGGCCAGCCTCCAGAAATGGCAAGGCTTGCGCAGCGGCTACGTCGGGCAGCATCAACCCAACACCGACCGTAACCTTGCCCACGGTGTCGCGGTACATCCACGGCACACAGCCTTCAAACTGCTTCAGCATGACCAGCGATTGCTCAAGATAAGTCGCCATGGTTTGTAGAACATAGCATGGTTTGGTCGAGTAACCTACTGTTCACTTGACGGAATGAATAGTCATTCAGTATGCTCCTCGCGTTCGGGATTAATGCCCGCCGGAGCCTGCTCGATGTCGTCCAGCACCACTGCCACCAGACAGATTCGCAAAGTCGCCGTACTCGGAGCCGGAACCATGGGCTCACGCATTGCCGCCCACATCGCCAACGCCGGGCTGCCGGTGGTGCTGTTGGATATGGTCCCGCCCGGCACGCCCGCTGAGGCCAGTAAGGCCGAACGCAACAAGATCGTGGCGAGTGCGCTCGATGGGTTGAAAAAGTCGAAGCCAGCGGCGTTCTACACTCAGGAGAGCGCCCGACTGCTGACCCTGGGCAACTTTGACGACGATCTGGCGCTGATCGCCGACTGCGACTGGATCATCGAAGTGGTGGCGGAGAACCTGGAGATCAAGCGTACGCTGCTGACCAGGGCGATGCAGCATCGGCGGCCAGGCTCGATCATGACCAGCAATACCAGCGGTCTGCCCATCCACAAGATAGTGGAGGGCATGGACGAGGAGTTGCGCCGCCATTGGTTTGGCACACACTTCTTCAATCCGCCGCGGTACATGCGCTTGTTGGAGATTATCGCCACGCCGGATACCGACCCGGCTGATATTGCTGCGATTGCGCGGTTCTGCGATCAGCGACTGGGCAAGGCTATCGTCCACTCGCACGATACGCCGAACTTTATCGCCAACCGCATTGGTACCTTCAGCATGATGAATGCGGTGCGCCTGATGATGGCGCAAGGTCTCTCGGTCGAAGAGGTAGATGCGCTCACCGGCTCCGCGCTGGGCTGGCCCAAGACGGGCACCTTCCGGCTGGCGGATATGGTGGGCGTCGATATTCTGGCGCATGTTTCGGCGAACTTCTCAGCGCAGGCGGAGACCATCAAGGACGAGCGCGCCGAGGTGCGACTGCCCGATTTTATCCGGCAGATGCTGGAGAAGAAGTGGCTGGGCGACAAAGCCAAACAGGGCTTCTACAAGAAGGAAGGTAAGGACGAGCAGGGCCGTGATCTGCGCCTTGTGCTGGACTGGCAGACGCTGGAGTACAAGCCCAGCAGCCGTCCCAAATTCCCTGCGCTGGAGATGGCGAAGAACGTTGAATCCACCGGAGCGCGCGTGGCTCAACTGCTGCATGCCGACCCGCGTACCGATAAGGCTGCGGCGTTCTACTGGCCTCTGCTGACCGAGCTGTTTACCTACGCGGCCAATCGCGTTCCAGAGATTGCGGACAGCATCGTCGAGATCGACACGGCCATGCGCACAGGCTTCAACTGGGAGATGGGGCCGTTTGAACTGATGGATGCTGCCGGCGTGCGAGCCACTACGGACAAGATGCGCGCAGCCGGAGCTGCCATTTCAGCAAACGTCGAGAAGCTGCTGACAGTGGGCGAGTGCTGGTACAAGGACGACCCGAATACGCCCAGTGGCCGCCAGTACTTCGACCCGATCACCGGGACGTACAAGGCTGTGCCCGTGGCGGAAGGCATCACTTCGCTGGCGACGATTAAGAAGTCGCGCGGGGTGGTGAAGAAGAATCCCGGAGCGTCGGTCATCGATCTGGGCGATGGGGTTGCTGCGATTGAGCTGCACTCCAAGATGAATGCGTTAGGCGACGATATTGTGAATCTGATCACGCAGACGTTGAAGCCGAGCAGTCAGCAGGTGGCGGACTTTGAGGCCTTCGTGATCACGGGCGACTCGGCAAACTTCTCGGTGGGCGCCAACCTGATGCAACTGCTGCTGGGCATTCAGGAAGAGGAGTGGGACGAGGTGGAGATGGCCATCCGCGCCTTCCAGAATATGACTCAGGCGATCAAGTTCTGCCCTCGCCCGGTGGTGGTTGCGCCCTATGGGATGTGTCTTGGTGGCGGCGTGGAGATATCGTTGCATGCCGCGGCACGCCAGCCCCATGCGGAGCTGTACATGGGTCTGGTCGAGGCAGGGGTCGGCCTGATTCCCGGTGGCGGCGGCTGCAAGGAGATGGTGCTGCGGTCGATCGAGGCCGGAACCAGTATTCGTCCGGATGCACGCGGCGAGGGAGTTGAGATCTTCGAGGCGATCAAGAAGAACTTCGAGACGATTGCCAAGGCTGCCGTCTCCACCAGTGCAGCAGAGGCTCGGTCACTCGGCTTTCTGCGACCGTCGGATGCGATCACGCTGAACCGTGAGCGGCTCGTGATGGACGCCAAACTAAAGGCGCGCAGCCTGGCGGATGCAGGATACGCCGCGCCGGTTCCACGCACGGATATTCCCGCGCCGGGCGAGTCTGTGCTGGCTACGTTGAAGCTGGCGGTGTGGACCATGCGCGAAGGGCAGTACATCTCCGACCACGATGCGAAGGTGGCCAACTGGGTAGCCTACGCGCTGGCGGGCGGCAATGTGACCCCCGGCACGCTGGTCAGCGAACAGTATCTGCTGGACCTGGAGCGCGAGGCCTTCCTGTCGCTGTGCGGAGAAAAGAAGACCCAGGAGCGCATCGCCTTCACCCTTAAGACCGGCAAGCCACTGCGCAATTAACCGCAGGCAGGCGTCAAACCAACATGCGGAGCTTCGCTCCGGCCATTTACCCCGCACCACTGAGGTTCCCATGAACGAAGTCATCATCGCATCCGCAGTACGAACTGCAATTGGCAAGGCTCCCCGCGGCACGCTGCGCACCACGCGCCCGGATGACCTGGCCGCCATCGCCATCAACGGCGCGTTGAGCCGCATTCCGCAGTTGGACAAGGCTGAGGTGGAAGACGTGATTCTCGGCTGTGCCATGCCGGAGGGCGAGCAGGGAATGAATGTGGCTCGGGTAGCCAGCTTTCGTGCGGGTCTGCCGGTAACGGCCTCGGCGATGACGATCAATCGCTACTGCGCCTCTGGGCTGCAGTCCATTGCGCTGGCTGCGGACCGCATCGCTGGCGGTGGCGCAGAGGTCATCGTCGCCGGTGGCACGGAGTCGATGTCCTATGTGCCTTTTGGCGGCAACAAGATCTCCATGAACCCGTGGCTGGTGGACAACTATCCCGGCAGTTATATGTCCATGGGTCTGACGGCGGAGCGAGTGGCGGCGCACTACGGTATTACGCGAGAGGCTATGGACGAGTTCTCCTACCAGTCGCACCAGAAGGCGCTGGCGGCGATTACCGCGGGCCGGTTCGCGGATGAGATTGTGCCGGTAACGGTTACAACCACGACGCCGAACGGCAAGGGACGGCCGAAGTCGGTCGAGAACAGCTTCCAGCAG
>DAICZO010000060.1 GCA_027311125.1 Acidobacteriaceae bacterium | reverse complement strand
CGTCAGCACCGCGCGCCGCGTGGACCTGAACACCGTCACCCGCGAAGACGTGAAGTCCTGGAAGCCCGGCGAGGTCGTGCTGCTCTCCGGCAAACTGCTGACCGGACGCGACGCCGCCCACAAGCGTATGACCGACATGCTCTCCCGCGGCGAGAAGCTCCCTGTCGACTTCAACGGACGCTTCATCTACTACGTCGGACCCGTGGACGCAGTCCGCGATGAAGCCGTAGGTCCGGCCGGCCCCACCACCGCCACTCGCATGGACAAGTTCACCCGCCAGATGCTGGAGCATACCGGATTGCTCGGCATGATCGGCAAGGCCGAACGCGGTCCCGCTGCCATCGACGCCATCCGCGACAACCAGGCCGTCTACCTGATGGCCGTCGGCGGCGCAGCTTACCTCGTCTCCAAGGCCATCAAGAGCAGCCGCGTGCTGGCCTTCGAGGATCTCGGCATGGAAGCTATCTACGAGTTCGACGTCAAGGACATGCCCGTCACGGTCGCCGTCGACTCCAAAGGCACCAGCGTACACACCACCGGGCCCGCAGAGTGGAAAGCCCGCATCGCCGATAACCTCGGCGGCGTCCGCATCCTGCAATAGGTCACGTTGCAACACTCACACCTCTGGTCGAGGCAGAGGGAGTAGCACCAGCTACGAGATTCGCGAAGGATGCTCGGCTGGCGGAGTCGGCTTGGTCTTGCGGCTCAGCACAAAGCTGGTGCGCTTCCTGCGGTCGTCCGACGCATGGTCGATCTTCTTCCAGAAGCCCACAAAATAATCCACAGCACTGATGATCGACACCACGCACATCCAGTAGATCGCCGTCACCGCTATCAGGTGGACACCGACGATAAAGCCGAACCAGTTCCAGTAGTCCCAGCGGTGGGCAAGAATCGCCGCCACCACCGACACAATCTGGATCACCGTCTTCAGCTTGCCCAGTTCGCTGGCCTCGATGGTGAACCCTTCCGATGACGCAATCGACCGCAGCCCCGATACCAGGAACTCCCGCCCAATCACCAGCACCGCAATCCACGGCGGCACCACCCGCGGGTTATACCCCACCAGAATGATGAAGGCCGCACTGACCATCAGCTTGTCAGCCAGCGGGTCCAGCAGCATGCCCATGGTCGTAATCTGCTTGCGTCTGCGCGCCAGGTAGCCGTCCAGTCCGTCCGTAATGCTGGCCAGGATAAACACTACGGAGGCCACAATCTCCTGCTCGCCATGCATCCCCCGCGCGCCATGCCAGGGGAAGGCCGGCGACAGAATCCAGATCAGCAGCGGCACGCTGGCTACGCGGCTCATCGTAATGGAATTGGGCAGATTCATAGCGGCGACAGTGCGAACATTCCTCCCCGGCAAATGCTGCCATGCACCGGGGAAGTGAATCGCAGGTAGACACTAGCATTCTGCCACAGTCAGACTGCAGCGACGAAAATCCCCCCCGGCGGCGGCCACCCCACCTGGCTCCTCCATGTAACGCCGAGCAGGTTAATCGCCACGATTCCCCAAACTGGGCCTTTCGAGGGGGCTTCCTGCGACTTTTAGGGAATCAACTTCTTCTCGGGCCACTGCTACCTTCAATCCATACCCCGGCAAAGGCAGCAGAACTCGGCATAAGACCTTTGTTTTGAGTTGCAACTCTGGATCGCATCTACCCTGCCGATAAAGAGAACGCCAGGCAGGTCATGAGTATCCGTCATGTTGATTCGCAGCCGTGTCCTCAAGTCGCTCGTCTTGTTCGCCATCGGGTCACTCCCCATGGCGGCGGTCGCCAAGCCGCCTGTGGCACCGTTCCAGCAGCCGACTGTACTACCCACCGGAAACTGGCCTGCCGCGATCGTCACCGCCGACCTCAACGGCGACGGTAAAGCTGACCTGATCTACACCGACTTCGGCGCGACCGCTACCGCCTCCACCACCCACATTCTGCTCGGTAACGGCGACGGCACCTTTACCCCCGGACCGACCATCCCGACCGCCGGCACCGCCATCGCAGTGGCCGACTTTGATGGCGACGGCCACCCTGACCTCGAATGGGTCTGGGCCGTCATGGGCCAGGGCCGCGTCTACTTCGCCAAAGGCAACGGCGACGGCACCTTCGCCCCTGCCACCCAGCTCGGCACCTTCGCCCAGATCGGAGCCAACACCCCGCAGCTCAGCTACGTTGTCGGTGCACGGATGCACGACACCGGCTACCTCGACCTGCTGGTGGAAGACACCGCCAACTCTGCGCTCTTTGAGCTGACCGCCGATAGCAGCGGCGTGCTCGTCCGGCTGATCGGCATGCAGTTGCCCGACGGCACTGGCCCCATGGCCACCGCCGACCTGAACGGCGACGGCCACACCGACCTGGTCATCCAGAGCCAGCGCACCGGCACTGTGAACGTCATGCTCGGCTCCGTGGACGGTATCCTGCAGCCGCCGACCCGCGTCGCCGGAGCCACTGGCATCCAAAGCATGCTGCTGCATGACCTCGACGGCGCTGGCCATCCTGATCTGCTGCTCGAAGGCGCCAACGGCCACCTCG
>DAICZO010000050.1 GCA_027311125.1 Acidobacteriaceae bacterium | reverse complement strand
TGGCGATGCGGTGCTGTTGCTGGCGGCACGCGACTTGCAGGCGCGGGGTTTGCTGCACCACGAGACGGTGGTTGCGACCACCATGTCGAGCATGGGGCTGGAGGCTGCGCTGAAGCGTAGCGGCATACGCATGTTGCGCGCCCCGGTTGGCGACAAGTATGTTCTGGAGCAAATGATCAGTACTGGTGCCGCGCTGGGCGGAGAGCAGTCAGGACACATTATCTTCGCTGGTCGCAGCACGACCGGCGACGGCTTGTTGACCGCGCTGCTGCTGCTGGATGTCGTCCATCGCAGTGGCAAGACTCTGGCTGAGCTCGTGGCGGATCTGAAAGTATTCCCGCAGGTGATCGTCAACGTGAAAGTGCGCGAGCGGCGTCCGCTGGACAGCATTCCCACGGTCGCGGCTGCGATCCTGGCCGCGGAGCAGGAACTGGCGGAGAGTGGTCGTGTGGTAATCCGCTACTCCGGCACTGAGGCTCTGGCGCGGGTAATGATCGAAGCTGAGAGCGAGACTGCGATGCGGCACCATGCTGATGCCATTGCAGCCGCAATCCGGGTGGAACTAGGCGTTTAGCGGTACTACAACGACTGCCGGCTGATGGGGGTGGCTTGCCCATCCCCCAGCGGTCAACTAAGCTAAAACCATGTACGAAGACTTTACCGTTACTGACCGCTGGACCAACGAGCCCCTGCACTGCACCTGGAAGGGTACTGTCGTTGCCATTGCCACCCGCCATGCCGATGCAACCGATATCCGTTTTGCGGTGAACGGCCGCCCGGTCTGGATTGCCATGCCGAACCAGGCATGGGTGGAGCAGAAGCGTCGCACCGGCTATGTCATCACCGATTATCTGGCCGCACAGACAGCAGGTCGCTACCTGAAGACCGCGATCGAGTCGGGCTACGACAATGGTCGCGAGATGTACACCATGACCGTGGACGAGGTGCTCGAGCATGCCGATTGCGTCGTACGCGAAGCTGGCAGCACCGACAAGTTGCCCAGTCTGCCCGTGATTCGCGAAGATGAACGTCCCGAGGATGAACTTGGCATTCATCTGGCGGGTGAACCTGCCTAACGCTGCACGGTACTAGTCTCTATGCTCACGCGCCGCCGATTTCTCGTTCTTGCCCCTGCGTTTGCCTTGACCGCTCAGGCCGAGGCAGCAGGCCCTTTTCGAAAGAAGCCTGCTCCACCTCCGCCGGTATTTGTCTGCTTCGGTACCGATACCAGCAAGGGAATCAGCCAGGGAATCTACCAGTCGCGCTTCGATCCTGCGACAGGCCATCTGACCCAGCCAGTGCTGGCTGCGGTCACGACACAGCCGTCCTATCTGGCGTTATCACCGCCGCGCAACGGCCACCGCGTCATCTACGCGGTCAACGAAAAGAGTGATAACTCCTCCTCCATAACGACGTTTTCTCTGGACCCGAAGACTGGCTCCATGCGAGAGATTGGTCAGGTCTCCTCCGGTGGTGCAGGCCCCTGCTACATTTCGGTCGATCAAACGGGCCATGCAGCATTTGTGGCCGATTACGCCGGATCAGCCGTCGCCTCGTTTCAGATTCGTGACGACGGCACCTTGAGCGAGCCGGTAGACAAGATCAACTACAAGGGCAACCCTGCATTCGGCAAGCCTGGCCCGAACGCCGCCCGGCAGGATGCTCCGCACCCGCACTCGGCCACCATCTCGCCCGACAACCGCTTCCTGGTGGTCAACGATCTTGGTTCCGATGCCATCTCGCTGTTCTCCATCAATACGCAGACGGCTCATCTGACCATGACCAATCAGCATCTGTTCAGCAACGGCCGCGCTGGCTCTGGCCCGCGTCACGTCGCCTTCCACCCCAACGGACGCTGGGTATACGGCATCAACGAGCTGGACTCTACGATTGATCA